>JAHOYU010000124.1 GCA_019038625.1 Candidatus Latescibacterota bacterium
AGTCTGTTTAGCCCGGTTCTCCGCCACTAGCAACTCCGCCGTTTCCCATCCCCACGCAAGAAATTTCCCCCACCTCTCATCTCGACCAAAGGGAGAGATCTCTTCGCGCAGAAAAACATATCCTAATCACAACGGATTGAATGAGCGAAAGAATATTCGCGTGTATTGACGTGCATTCGCGGTTAATCTAATTAAGGGCCAGAAGAACCAACCGCTAACGTACGCTAATGAACGCGAATTGACTCTGGTGGAAACTGTGAATGACGGCAATCAAGACTGATTGATTGATAGTGTAAGAAACCTTCTGTAAAAAGGAGTAGACAAAAGAGGCCATCGTCTGCTCCAATCTTGGTGAAGTCAAAATCAACCAAGACAACAGAAGGAGCGAACGATGACCAAGAACAATTTTGACGGGTATTTGGACGAAATTCAAGAGCATACCGATGAGGATCTTTTCAAGACGATGTTGGAGGTGATGGCGAAGCGTGTGATGGAAGAGGAGCTTTGTCAGCATTTGAACGCTGAGCGCCATGAACGTACGAAGGAGCGCCGAGGCCATCGCAACGGCTACAAGAAGCGCTCACTAAAGACCCGCGTGGGCCAGTTGGCATTGCAAGTACCTCAGGCGCGCGGGGTTGAGCCGTATTCGCCAATGCTGTTCGCCAAATGGCAGCGAACCGAACGCGCTCTTTTGGTGGCGTGTGCTGAGATGTATTTCATGGGCGTATCGACTCGCAAAGTTCGTAAGGTGCTTGAAAAGATGGGCGGTTTTGGACTGTCGGCCTCGACTGTATCGTGCGTGGCCCAGGAGCTGGATGAGAAGCTTGCCGAGTTTCGTGATCGTCGTTTGGACGAGCATCAATGGCCGTATGTCATGGTGGATGCGACCTACGTTAAAGTCCGCAAGAAGGGGCGTGTCGTTAACCAAGCCATCCTGGTCGTTGCGGGCGTTAACGATGCGGGCCGCCGCGAAATTCTTACTTGGCGCATGGCGGATGTGGAATCGGAAGCCACCTGGACTGAGGTGTTTCGCGAACTTAAGCAGCGCGGCCTAAATGGTGTGCAATGGCTTGTCTCGGACGGACATGCCGGAATTAGGGCTGCTGTGCGTACGCAGTTCGCCGGGGTGTCGTGGCAACGTTGCTGGACCCACTTCATGCGCAATGTGTTAGGCCGCGTAGGCCATAAGCATAAAGATGCTTTAGCCAAGGAACTTCGCGCCGCCCGCAAATTCGACGACGTCAAAATCTGTATGGCCGAAGCTGAGCGCGTTTGCGAACGTTGGGAGGGCGATTATCCCAAGGCGGCCAAACAGATCCGCGAACAATTCGAGGAGACCTTGGCGGTACACGAGCTGCCCAGCCAACACCGTAAGCGGGTTTACACAACCAATATGATGGAGCGTCTTATGAAGGAAATTAAACGGCGTACACATGTAGTTGGAATCTTTCCCAACGCTAGCTCCTGCGACCGGCTTGCCGGGGCTCAGTTAATTGAGATGCATGAAAGTTGGCAATGCGCTCGTATGCGCTATCTTGTGATGGACGATTTGGAACAGGCCCAAACGCAAAAGAGAAGGGAAAAC
>JAHOYU010000125.1 GCA_019038625.1 Candidatus Latescibacterota bacterium
ACCTGTCGTAAACAGTGAAAAAGGAGGATGTTATGAAAAGGGTAAGTTTATTGGTTGCGGTTTTTCTGGTGCTTTCCGTTTTTAACCTCTCGTCTATCTTATGTGATGAGGCATTCGCTGGACCGGCAAAGAAGTATGTGATGCTTTATTCTTCAATGAAGGATTCTCAGTTGGCCGCATTGAAGGAAGCCTTTACCAGTAAATACTCAGACATTGAGATGGACTATTACTCAGCAGGGACGGGGAAGGTAATGACAAAACTCGCTGCTGAAGAACGGGCAGGGAATATCGGCGCCGATGTTCTCTGGGTCGGAGACCCGACGAACTATTTGATGTTCAAGGATAAAGGACTTCTGACTCCCTACGTATCCCCCGAAGCAAAAACGATCCCGGCGGGCCTTAAAGATCCTGAAAATTATTTCTGCGGCGCAAGGATCATCACACTCGGCCTTGTCTACAATACGCTCAATGTTAAAGGCAAGGACATTCCAGATGACTGGGACGACCTGCTGAGCCCTCGCTTTAAAGGTATAGCCGTTATGACGGACCCCACTTTTTCGGGGACCACACTCTACACGGTTGCGGCCCTGGTGCAGAATCCCAAGTACGGCTGGGATTTCATCAAGAAATTAAAGGCTAACAATGTGAGGATCGAAAAAGGATCAAGTGCTGTCGTCAACAAGGTCGGGGCGGGGGAATACGATGTAACTATCGGAGTTGATTACATTGCAAGATCAAAGATGGCAAAGGGATCCCCGATTGGCTTTGCATACACAAAGAGCGGGATATCCACCGTAGCGAGCCCCATCGCCATCATGAAGGCCACCAAGAACCTGGAAGCAGCGCAGAGACTGTACGACTACATCCTTTCGATTGAAGGACAACAGCAGCTGGTCAAAAAGCAGGTAATTCCTGTGAGACCGGAAGTGCAGTTAGAAGGTGCGCTATCTGTTAAAGATGCTGTATCGCGGGCGATGCCTGTCGATGCACAGGACCTGCTCAAGAACAAGGTAGAGCTGCTGGATAAGTTTAATTCAATAATGAAGAAGAAGTAGTAGATCGGCCCAGACCAGGCTTTAAGCGCAGGGGAGCAGGAATATTTGCCTCCTCTGCGCTTGAAGGAACCTTCCTGATCGAATGAATACTGACTGATTTCAGAAAGAGGTCACACGTGTCTGAAATAAGACTGGAAAATGTCGGTAAAAGTTACGGCAGTAATGTGGTGCTTGATGGCTTCTCCCTGTCTGTGGAAGATGGGGAGTGCTTTTCCATTGTAGGACCATCTCCCTGCGGGAAAACAACCGTATTAAGGGCCATTTCAGGTTTTGAAAAATTAGATGCGGGCGAGATATTCATAGGTAATACGCTGGTAACAAGCAAGGAAAAACGTGTTTTCCTTGCCCCCGAGAAACGAAACATCGGTGTCGTTTTTCAGGATTATGCTGTCTGGCCGCACATGACGGTCTTTGAAAACGTACGTTATCCCCTCAAGAGACAGAGATTACCCAAGGATGTCGCGAAAGACCGTGCGATAAAAGCGTGCGAACTCGTACAGCTGGGAGATCTCCTGGAACGGCTTCCCAATCAACTGTCCGGGGGACAGCAGCAGAGAGTGGCTCTGGCAAGGGCCATAATGTGCTCTGAAAAAGTTATCCTGCTGGACGAACCGATCTGTAATTTAGATGCCAATCTGCGCGAGGAGATGCGCTTTGAGATAAAAGAACTTCAGAAAAGGATCGGGGTCACCGTGATCCTCGTTACACATGATCACGATGACGCGCTTGCCGTTTCAGACCGCGTTGCTGTTCTGGATGAAAGGGCAAAGATCCGTCAGATCGGCACACCGGAAGAGCTTTATAGAAACCCGGTAGACAGCTATGTATTCAGGTTCCTGGGGCTTTCAAACTTCCTCCCGCTGGAGGCCAGGGAGAACAAGGTCTTTGTTAAAAGTACAGAGCCTGTCTTCTTTTCGGACACGATCCCCCCGCACATAAAAAACGGCAACTATTATGCCGCCTTCAGGCCGAAGGATGTCTCATTCACAGATACCGGTGAGATCAAGGGCATTGTCCGAAGGGTCATTTTCCTCGGCGACATCTATGAATATCGCGTGGACCTGGGGGATGTCGAAATAAGGATACAGCAGGATTCACAGGAAACGGGCAAACAAAGGATGCTGAGAGAGGGAGACCCCTGCGGACTCAAATTCGATGATATCCGATACTACGATGAGGTAGAGGGGCTTAATGATGTTTAAGAAGAGATATTTCGGCCCCAAGTTGAAAATGTGGGAAGATCTGAATCTGGGTCAGATGTTAATGATAATTACCGTCATGATCCTGGTGATTACCGTTGCCATGCCGATGGTAATGATCGTTTACAATACGTTTTTTATTGGGGCAAGGCTGGACCTTGGCATATTCGACAACATCATCTTCACGTCCGATACCATGGACGCAATGTGGAACACAATTGTTATCGGGTTCTTTGTCACTCTTCTCGGGACAATTGTGGGTTTGTTCTTTGCCTGGCTGATCGGGCGTAGTGATATCCCTTTAAAGGGGTTCATGAAAACTCTCTTCATTGTTCCCTACATGTTCCCGCCTTTTATCGGCGCAATGGCGTGGGGGTTGCTGCTGTCTTCCCGTTCCGGTTATTTGAACAAGATGTTTATGTCGTTTACGGGAGGCACAACTCCATTTTTTAATATAAACAGCATTGCAGGCATTATTTTCGTTGAAATTTGCTATTACTTCCCGTTTGTTTTTATCCAGGTTTCCAGCGCACTTGAGAGAATGGATCCCACATTGGAGGAGTCTGCGAGGATCGCGGGTGCGTCGCAGCTTTACGTGATCAGGAAGATCACGTTTCCCCTGGTCTTGCCCGCTATCGCCGCCGGTTCCATGCTGATCCTTATTTCCTCGCTCTCCCACTTCGCTCTTCCGGCCATATTGGG
>JAHOYU010000126.1 GCA_019038625.1 Candidatus Latescibacterota bacterium
TTCATCGCCTTGATCTTGAAATCGGCGTTGATCGGCTCACCTTCCGTCGATTCCATCTCGCAT
Organism: Candidatus Latescibacterota bacterium; assembly: GCA_019038625.1. NCBI lineage: Bacteria > Pseudomonadati > Candidatus Latescibacterota > Candidatus Latescibacterota bacterium. The sequence goes on from JAHOYU010000126.1 coordinate 64, forward strand.
TCGAACGAGGGACGGAATTTCTCGAAGACTTCCTTGAGATTGTTGCACCGTACCGGCTCAGGGCCGGCTTCTTCATCGGTGTTCAGTTTTGCCACATAGAGAAGTTTGTTCGATGGTAGGAGCTCTACCGGGATCGAGTCATCTTTCTTGACCCGCTCGGTCGCCCCGAGTATGAATTTCGCCATCAAATCCTCCTTGTTGAATGATTCCTTCAGTCACTTTTGACTACGGTAAACGAGTAGTCATCGTCCTTCAAGTCTATCCGGACCTCGTCGCCCGGGTTGACAGAGCCGGTGATGATCTCTACCGACAATTTATTGATGATCTGCTTTTCTATTATCCTCTGAATCGGCCTCGCCCCCAGTTCGATCGTATATCCTTCCCTGGCCAGTTTCGTCTGGGCTTCATCTGACAGTGTTGCCGAAATATTCTGGTCCTCAAGAAGGACGCACAGCTGCTTGAACTCCAGGCCGGCGATCTTTTCCACCTGTTCCTGCGTGAACGGACGGAAGACAATGATCTCGCTTAGACGGTTGAGCAGCTCCGGCCTGAACTTACCGAACAGGAATTCGCGTATCTCATCCATATCCGGTTCCCTGCCCTCACGATCCGCTTCGAGAATTTTATCAGCAGCATAATTGGAAGTCAATACAACTATTGTATTTGAGAAATCGACCGTCCGTCCCTGGCCATCGGTCAACCTGCCATCGTCAAGAAGCTGGAGGAGGATGTTGAAGACGTCCGGATGTGCCTTCTCCACCTCATCGAACAGGACGATGGAAAACGGTTTCTTGCGGACAGCCTCGGTGAGCAGGCCACCGGCCTCGTACCCGACATATCCTGGAGGAGCTCCTATCAGTTTGGCCACCGAATGGGTCTCCATGAACTCTGACATGTCCATCCTTACCATCGCGTTATTGTCGTCGAAAAGGAACCCGGCCAGAAGCTTGGGCAAGTATGTCTTTCCCGTACCTGTCGGCCCGAGGAAGAGAAACGACCCTACCGGCCTGTTGGGCAACTTCAACCCCGCTCGCGACTTACGTATCGCGTTGCAGACAGCCTTTATAGCGTTCTTCTGGCCTATGATCTTCTCCGAGAGATGATCCTCCATATTCAGCAGGCGGTCCTTCTCTGCTGTCATCATCTTCGAAACAGGAATGCCTGTCCTGCGAGCTATAACCGCCCCTATATCGCTTTCATGGATCACCGGTTCGAGTTCTTCGACCACCTTCTTCAGCTCGGAGAAGAGGTCTTTCTTTTCCTTCAGGATAGTCCCGATATCCTCTTTCTTTATTCTTTCATAGGGAAGGCTTGCATGGGTCTCCCTGTCGAGCCTGTGCCCCCAGTATTTCTGCAGCGTATCGACATCCTTGATGAGCGAGTCGTAGGCTTCAGCCAGTCCCTCACCCTTCTTATCTTTTGCAAGTTTCTCGACCTCACCGAACAGCGGCTCGGCGATGTCTATCTTCTCGCCGGCCAACTCCTTCTTCACTGAAAACTCCGAAGCCGCTTCATCGATGATATCGAGGGCTATGTCGGGAAGGTTTCTTTCAGAGAGATAACGCTGGGCCAGCTTGACAGAGGCGACACGCGCTTCCTCTGTAAAGGTGACTCCGTGATGTTCCGCGTACTTTCCCTCGACCCCGTTCACTATCTCGACAGCCTCCTCGAATAGGGGTTGGCCGATCTTGACCTTCTCAAAGCGACGGACCAGGGCCTTGTCCTTCTCAAGGTATTTCGTATACTCCTCCTCGGTCGTCGCGCCGATCAGCCTGAGCTGCCCCCTCGCCAACGCGGGCTTGATGAGGTTCGCCGCGTCCATACCGCCACCCGATCCGGAACCGCAGATAGTATGTATCTCATCTATAAAGAGGATGACCTTTCCGGCACCCTTTATGACTTCGCTGATAAGAGCCTTGAAACGTTCCTCAAACTCACCCTTGTACTTCGCTCCAGCGATCAGGGCCCCCATGTCGACTTCGAGTACCTTTGCCTCCTGCAGGGATTTAGGGACCTTTTTGTCGATGATAGCCTGGGCGAACCCCTCTACTATGGCCGACTTGCCCACTCCCGCTCCACCAACCAGGATCGGCGAGTTCTTCCTCCGCCTCAGCAGGATCTGGACCGTCTGCTGGAGCTCGTCCTCCCTTCCGATCATCGGGTCAAAACTCCCCGCGGCAGCCTGATTAGTCATATCTGATGTGTACTTGAGGCTTCCTGCGATCTGCTCGGCCGACTTCTCCCCCGGAGCTCCTCCAGCTGTACCAGCTCCACCACCCTTTTTGTCTGAGGGAGCCGTTATCTCCTCAACAGCCTTGATCTCGGCGATGGCCCTGTAGATATCCTCTTTCGTGAATTCGACCTTGTCCCGTACGTAGCCGGAAAGGGCCGAACGTGGGTCGAAGATCGCGATAAGAATATGCTCCGGTTCGACAAGCGCGTCATAAAGCTTCGCCTTTTCATCAAGAGCATTATTAAGCACAGTCTGGACTGCCGGAGAGACCGCCGCCTTCTCCCGGCCTGTCGATTTTGCAGTCTGATCTTTCAGATAGATATCGACGATCGATTCCACAAATGAGGCTGGCTTGCCGAGCTGGTTGAGTATCGACTCCACTTCGGTCGATTCGTGCCTGACGACAGCCATGAGCAGATGCTCAACATCGATCTCGACATGCTTGAATGTGACCGCGATCTCCTGTGCATTCTTTATCACCGACCTGGAATCATATGAGTAACTGGAAATATCCATAATGAAGGACTTCTCCTTTTAGGGCTGTTGATCAGTTTCTATCTGACTGCTATACTTGTAAGGACTGTATTTTCATGCTATTCCGCTGTGAACCGACTTTAGATTTCATCAGACGATAAGTCAAGCGTAAATACCCACCTGATCCGCTATTCACCCGGCCCTGTAGAGGGGAAACCTTCGATCCACAGAAACGGCGGCCTCTCACTCTTCCATCTGACACCGAATGTATCCTCGCAGAATTTCTCGATCACTTCGTAGTCCGCGTCGCTGCTGACCGCGTTGTCGAAAAGAAAGAGCTTTTCCGGATAATTATACCTGAGTGCTTCAACAAGGAATATCCTCAGCGACCTGATAGAGACATTCGGATTCTCTATGACAAGGTCTGTACGCATCTCATTCGCGACAGCCGTAAGCACTGCCGGAGTACCGATATATCCAAGCAGCTTCGCCAGATGTCCCTTCTCCCGAGGATCGGTCTCTGCCTGGAAAATGTCGATGAATTCCTTCTCGATCTCTTTGTTCCCGAGAGATGCCGCCGCGATGCGCGTCTCGACCTCTTTCGCCCATCCGGGATTCTCCATCAGCAGATCAATTGCCTCGGTCGCCTCGGCAGTCTTTATCTTTGCGATCACCAGGAGAAGCACCTGGTCCGGATGAAGCTTCAGATTGTCCGCGAGCTGCCTGCTGAAAAGTTTCAAAGAAGATGCAGGCACATTCCTCAACAAATATCCCAGGCAGATGTCCCTCGCTGAAGTCTGCCGGGAAAGCACATCACCAGCCAGCATCGCGATCACTGACCTGTCCCGGATCAGGTCTCCGCCTTTCAGGTAAAGAGGGTCTACCCGCTTTCCAAGGTCAGCCAGAAGATGACATATCTGTTCACGGACATGTTCCTCTTCCCGGGCTAGAGCCCTGCCGAGTTCCTGCAGGATCACGGCATCGGGGAGGCCTTCTGTCAGATACATGCCGGCGTCCCCACCGAACTCACCACCTTCTCTGAATCTTTCTATCTCTTCCTGGATCTCACTCAACTTTCCGCTCTCCTTCCCCGACCCGCAACCGCAGATGCCGGCGGTACATATAGTAATCAACGCTGCCGCGACACAGAACGCGGCGAAGAATCTTTTTAATCCAGTTCGATTCGTTTTCATCAGCGTTTGACCCCTGTCAGGTCGTTCAATCGCGAGACACCTACGTCCTGTCTATGGTGTCCCACTGGTTCTCGTTCCCTCCGGGAGGGTCATAATGTCTGGGCAGTTCCTTGAAACGTATCCTCGTATCGGTACTGCCTGTATGATAATTCATCACGCATTCGAGTTTCTCCACATCCAGCAACTCGAGGAGCTCGTGCCCGAATTCGTGACCGATCACCTTGTTGACATGTTCTTCGGTATCGGTATCTTCCTGGACCCAGGCCGGATTACCGCTCAATCCTCCGAGCGGCCACCATATGCCCTCCGTGATCGGATGGGCTTTGGTCAGAGGACTGGCCAGAGTGATGACCCTGGTCGTTGTATTGGTAGCTGTGATCTCTATTGTCTCGTAATTTCCGGGGCCTCCGAACCTGTACTCCCTGGGAGTGAGATAGGCCATCGTCCGCTCACCGAGGTGCGCTCCCATCGTTATCGTCGGATTCCCAATAGAAGCCACCGATCCCAGATTAAAAAGCCAGGACAGCTTTTTCACTATTGCTATCTTTTTGCCCGTACCGGTGAGAGCGTCCGTTACCAATTGTTGACCGGCCGAGATCCTTCCCGCCTCAAGGACAAGAGCCCCGGCGCCGTCTGGATCAAAATTGACGTCGAGCGCTCCTCCGTCACTACTGTAGTCTGTCAGCCTGATCGTCGTGACGGCCTGCTTGTAAAATCCTCTGAGAGCTGTCTGGGTGTTAGCGACGCTGAAGCTTGGCCTGGTCAGCCTCGTCGGGGCCGACGTGCTGTCCCAGACCTTGGCGACCTTTGCGGTATATGACTTCTCCGCGTAGACATTTACGGCAAGACTGGCACAAATCGGACCGTCATCGGTATTGGCCCTCGCGTGAATCAATGTCTCTGCCTTGGTCTTGTTTTTTCCATCGATAAACAGGGTGAACGTCATAGGAGGCACGCCGTCAAGGACAGCCTCGGCTGTCGTGTCATCATCAGAAGTGAAACGGATAAGCCCCGGACTCGCCCCGCCAGTTACGGTGACCTGGACCCGCGTACGCGTATTCTTTTTTACCGAGATATGCGGAGTCTCTCCATCCGGCGTATGATCGTCCATATCGGCACCCATCCCATCAAACGAGTACCCCTGGATAGATGACGCAGCAAATGTCACAGTGAAAACAGTGACCCTGGTGACTACCGAAGGCATCTGATCTCCGCCCTCGGGCGTGAAACGGAGTTCGATCGCCTCAGACAAGGCTCTTTCACTCACGTCGTCGCCAGCCGTTATCGTGACTGTATCTGTAGTCTCGTCGGAAAGTGTTATCTTCGAGCTGGATGTGGCCCACGCCCAGGTTCCGGCTGTGTCCTCGTCCAGCACCGCTCTCATGCGTACCGATCCACCCGCAGGGATGATCGTCGAGGGGCGCGCGGTCCCGTCTACTGCCCTTATCCTGTATGGAGGGGGAGCGGTGAATTCTGCTGTCCCGCCGCTCGGAGCCGGCGCTACATTACCCTCCGCCCCGGGAATGTAGACCCTGTCCCCTGGCAGCAGTCTGTCCGGGCCACTGCGTGTCTCGCGAAGCTCTTCATTGTTATCATCATTCCATATCGCCTGCCATCCCCCCTCCACCCTGTGGGTGCGGGCGAGTGCCGAAAGCGTGTCTCCACTTCTCACTGTATATTCGAAACCGGGCAACCCTTAACCCTCCTGTTGACTTTCCGCCTGTCCTTCCTGATCCTCCCGCTGTCCCCCCGATTGTCCTTCCTCTTCCTCCTGCTGAGTCCCGGACTGCTCTTCAGAATCTTCCCCATCCTCTTCCTCTCCTCCCTGAGTCTCCTCCTGCTCGACTTCATCGGCGGGAGGGTCGACCTGCCTCATGTCGGGGAACTCGACCTTTACATGTCCGGGGGGGATACCTTCTTCCCTTGCTTTCCCATCAGAATCGAGGTTCCCGTCCCTCGTAGATCCATCGGGCATGTGCAGCACATAACGTTCGTCCGCTTTCGGGACATTGCCCGCGTCCCTGAGTACTATCTCGATATAGTCCTTGAAGGTCAGCAGTCCCGACTCCTGTCCGGCACCGGCCTTGAACCCTTTAATATCTATGATGAAAAAATACTCTGGCGGATTATACTCTCCACCATACCTGCCCACTTCCTCGCTGGTCGGTAGTTCATCGGCATCTTCGTGATACTCGTATTCCCACTCGAGCTCAAGTTTCATATCCCTTATCTCAGCAGGAATCTCTACGATCTTGTCGTGCGCACTATCGTTGTCGTATTCGAGTATAGTGACAAGGGCTTCAGTACCTGCCTCGACCCTTTCAACATCAGCAGTGAGCTTCAGGACATCGCCCCTTCGAGCCTCCTGCGCGCTCCAGGCCATATTGGTAATAAGCGGCGCGGGATATACGGGGATCCGGCTCGACTCGCCGTCGATGCTGTTCGCGGATAATTTAACCTCGAACCAGATCATGTCGCCGGGCTCTACGTCTTCCGGGATGTCGATCTCACCTGTATATTTGTTCGCGTTTATTGTGTCCTTGATCTTGTCGAATTTTTTGCCGCCCTCGCTCTTTCCCGAGATCTCGATCTTCGCTCCATTTCCGACAAAGACGGTCCCGACCTCAAGCCTGGCAGGATATCCGGAAAATGCGGATCCCTGGGACCAGTCCGCGTAGATCAACCCCGAGTCGAGCTTGATCTCCTCTTCGGAGTCTACCGGTTTTTTGAATTCAGACTCGGGCATATTCAATCTTTCGTTGGTTCATATGTTCCAGGAAGCAGCCCTTCGACCAGCTTTTTAACCTGAGCGCCCAGCATCTTGTACGACTTTTTCGAAAACTCCAGATCGAAACTGTATCCATACTTCTCGCGGAGTATGAATATATGTTTCTTGAATATCTTCACGCCTTCAGTGGGTATCCATCTATATACAAGTTCATAGGTGGGATAGCATCCCGGTATCGTCGTTTCCTCGTCCTTGAGTATTTCGACCCCGCTAATGGACTGAAGCAGGGGCTGAGTCCTCATCCTGGCGAACTCCGCCACATCAGTCTGCTGAAGGTTGCGGTCGATCACGAGCGTAAGCAGGTGTCGCTGGTCGTCGATGACCGGCCCATTGAAATGATAGACCGTCTGATCCTGCCATCCTTCCGGCAGTTCGAATCTGAAGCGATCGATAGTTTCCATAATCGTGATCTTCCTCTGTTATCCGTGACAATACTACCCGAGACAGTATAATTTACTGTCACTGATTATGTATATCCTTCCCTGCGAGTCGACCGCAGGCGGGATGCCGAATTCATCTCCCTCTTTTGATATGATGCTTTCAAAGATCCGTTCACCCGCGGGATCGTAGAGATACAGTACCGCACCGCTGTGTACCAGCACGTAATTTCCTTTTGTTACCGTCAGGACGGCCTTTTCGTCAAAAAACGGAGGTGTCGACCATTTTAATTCTCCGCCGGCCAGGCATTTCAGGCACATGTTATCGATCAGATAGACATGTCGGTCTTCCCCGCAGGCAGGGGGCTGCACAAGCGCCGGCGCGATCAGAGAGTTCGTCCACAGCTCCTCTCCTGTCAGCAAAAATGCCTTGCAGAACATCTTTGCTCCCTCTTCATCCTCCATACTCCCTGTCAGTATAAGCTCGCCCTCCAGGCTGAGCGATGCCAGGACGGGATCGATCATTCCTGTCTTGAATTCTCCTTCGACTTTTCCATCCTCAGTATTGTACAAGGTCACCGTCTCCCCGACTATGCAGACCAGCATTTTCTCATCGGACGACAGGAGAGCGTGATTAATAGTCCCCGGAAATTCATATTCCCATACATTGTCCAGATCACGACACAGGAAACGATAGATATAAAAACTCTTCTCCCGATGGCTGCGGACACCGGGGTCCTGCACTACAC
>JAHOYU010000127.1 GCA_019038625.1 Candidatus Latescibacterota bacterium
GTCCATACCTGTATGGTGGGGGCGGATTGTATTATTCGAGTCTAGATATAGCGTTTCAACATTTTGATGGAGTTGATAGAACGGGATATGATGCGAAGCTTTCTACGTGGGGGTACGGTATCCATGGTGGTGGAGGTATGGAGTTCTCTATCACTCCGACATTTTCTCTCGATATAGGGTTCAAGGTAAGGTGGGCGGATATCTCCGGGTATGAGGGTACAGCGACTCTTCCCGACGGCGAAGAGAGAGATGCTTTTTTTGTAAGTGACAAAGTCGATGGCAAGTTGATTTTCGAAGCTATGCCTGTTGAGGAGAAGGATAATTACGATGAAGGCTCGGTCAATCTGACAGGGTATACCATTTATATAGGTTTCAAAGCAGGTTTTTAAACCGGCACCGAGGTGAGTCGGGCAGTGCTTGACACTGAATAGCCAGGTCACGAAAGGATGTCCCGAATGGATCTGAAAATATTTCCGCGCACCTTCTGGACCGCGAACGTTATCGAGTTGTTCGAACGATTGGCCTATTACGGGATGAATGTGATCCTCGTCCTCTACCTTACGAGGAGGGTAGGATTCAGCGTGGAGATGTCCGCCACGATAACGGGCGCCTTCATCGCCTCGCTCTATCTACTTCCGATTCCAGCGGGGGCGATATCGGACAAGATAGGATTCAGAAACGGCCTGTTCATCGCGTTTTCGGTCCTCGCCCTCGGCTACGGCATCCTTGGACTGTTTCCATCGAAAGCAACTGTGATACTGGCACTGACCCTGATCGCGATCGGTGGCGCTTTTGTCAAGCCTGTGATATCGGGGACCGTGAAGAAGACCTCGCCTGAAGGATTTTCCAAGATCGGTTTCTCGATCTTCTATATGGTCGTCAATATCGGTGGGTTTGCAGGTAAGATAGTGGCCAAGGCACTGAGACAGGATATGGGGAGCTGGTTATCGGCCTCAAACTTCGAAGCTCTCAAGAAATGGGTATATACCAACGTGCCGCCATTCGAGATCACACCGGGTATCGCCGAGAGGGCTGCCAGCCAGCATCCTCCGATGGCTCCCGATGCCTTTCTCGATATGCTGAAGTGGCAGGGGTTCGGGATGCAGATGATCTGCCTCTTTTCCGTGGTGATGGCTCTCATCGCTCTTCTCTTTGTCGCGTTTTCCTTTAAGGAACCTGACAGGAGAGACGAGCCGGCAAGGTCGGCCTCGGAGACTTTTACCGATATGCTCAAAGTGTTTCTCGACCTGAAGTTTGTCTTGTTCATAGTGATATTCGCCGGATTTGACCTTATGTTCTGGCAGCTCTACCTGTCAGTGCCCACATATATCGTTACGCATATTTCGGAGACAGCGCCCATGGAATACATCGTTGCGATCAATCCGGGGATGATCATCGTCCTTCAGATGGTGATAGCCGCGATGGTCACAAAGATGAAACCGATAGGTAATATGGCTCTCGGGATGGCGATCTCAGTCATCGGAATGATCCTGCTGGGGGTTCTGCCCACACTCTGGGGGGTCTGTGTCGCTATTGCCGTATTCGCCATCGGGGAGATGACATTTGCTCCGAGGTTCCTCGATTATGTCTCGACCCTGGCGCCTAAGGGCAAGATAGGCCTCTATCTGGGGTTCGCGTACATGAGGAGCTTTCTGGCAAACATTATCGGAGGACCGCTGTCGGGGCATCTGCTCGGAAAATACTGTCCCGCGTCGGGGCCGAGGGATCCATCGAAGATGTGGTTTACTTTTGCGGCGATAGGATTTGCCGCGTTGATTGCGCTGTTCATCTATAACAGAGTAGTCGGCGATCAGACGGCGGAGAAGGAGTCGGTCGCTGCATGACCCTTACTGGCCTGGACATCACAGTACTCGTGGCATACATCGCTGTTATTTTCGGCGCGGCCACCGTTCTGTCCAGGAGAGCATCCAGGAACACTGAAGAGTTTTTTATATCGGGTAGATCACTTCCCTGGTGGATGATCGGGACCTCGATGGTGGCAACGACTTTTGCCGCCGATACGCCGCTGGTCGTCTCGGGGTTGATCGCTCAGGGAGGGATATTCAAGAACTGGATGTGGTGGTACTGGGGGATCGCCGCCATGGTCACCGTGTTCCTGTTTGCGAAGCTCTGGAGAAGAGCAGGGATTACGACAGACGCAGAGTTGATCGAACTCCGGTATGACGGCAAACCTGCCGCCGGTCTCAGATTCTATCGTGCCGCATGGTTCGGCATATTCCAGAACATCCTGATAATCGCATGGGTGATGAAAGCGATGGCAAAGATAGTTATCGTCGTGATGGGATGGGAAGGTGCTCCGTCCGTGATGGGAATAGATCCGGAAGTACTGACGGTGCTTGTACTATTTATCATTGCTGTGACATATACAATGCTGTCGGGGCTCTGGGGAGTGATAGTGACTGACCTCATCCAGTTTGCTCTTGCGATGGGTGGATCGATCTATCTTGCAATCGTATCCTACAGGAGACTCGGCGGCATAGCGGGTATTACCGCCGGACTTGCTGACAAGGGCTTCGACCCGGCCAGAATACTGCAGATCGTGCCTGAACCCGGGAGGTTGTTTGAGGCGAATCCATTCACGGAGTTCCTCATTCTAATACTGATCGTGTGGTGGACGACATACTCGGTAGATGGAGGCGGATATCTCGCTCAACGGATGTTCGCGGCAAAAGACGAACGCCATTCAGTCCTCGGCTACCTGTGGTTTTGCATAGCGCACACGGCGCTCAGGCCCTGGCCGTGGATAGTCGTCGGCCTTTGCGCGATGGCGTGGTTCGGAGCGGTAGACGATCCCGAGACTTACTATCCGATGATGATGAAGGAAATGCTTCCACCAGGTATATTCGGCCTTGTGATTGCTTCTTTCTTTGCGGCCTTTATGTCGACCGTAGATACACAACTCAACTGGGGGTCCTCGCTGGTGGTCAACGATATCCTCAGACGTTTTCTCTGGAAGGACAAGTCCGAGAAGAAATATATCAGGGCAGCAAGATTATCGATATTGTCCCTTGCTGTACTTGGCGCGCTGGCGTCGTTCGCCGTTAACGACATATCATTCGCATGGAAACTGGTCATATCTGTCACAGCTGGTATCGGGTCGGTATATATCGCCAGGTGGTACTGGTGGAGAGTTAATGCCTGGTCGGAGATATCTGCGATGGTGACGGCGATGACGGCGACTTTCATCTTTTCAATTCTCTCGGGCAGGCCGGGAATGGAAGGGGCGGCCTGGCTGCAGTTCCCATATTCGACCGCGCTGACGGTATTATTCTCCGTCTGTGTCTGGGTATCGGTGACGATGCTTACGAGGCCTGTAGGAGAGGAGCATCTCCTGAAATTCTGGAAAAGAGTCAGGCCCGGAGGAAAAGGATGGAAAAGAATATCAAGCCGGGCCAGTCTCGGTGAGGAAGGTGATGGGACAGCGATCTCGACCGCGGGTATGATCCTCAGCGGGTTGATCCTGGTCTACGGGATGTTGTTCGGGATCGGATGGATGATCCTCGGCGCCAGAGGGAAGGGGATCATAGCGCTATCGATCACTCTGGCCGGTGGCCTGATGCTCGTTTGGCTCCTGTGGAGACGAAAAGATGATGAAAACTATTTGTCCTGAGTGATTCGAAAGGAGGATCAGATGGCAGATAAGCCGAGTGCAGGCTGCGCCCGTCCGACCGGGGGGCCTGTCGGTGAAAAGGTCGATGAGGTGGAAAGCTCTGCACCAAGAGCGAAAAAGGAGGAAAGAAAGATGATCCAGGTGGGGAAAAAAGCTCCTGATTTTGTCGCTCCCGCATATCACAATGGGGAGTTTACAAGCGAAAAATTGTCCGATCATCTGGGGATGTGGGTCGTGCTCTGCTTCTACCCGGGCGATTTCACATTCGTCTGAGCAACGGAAGTATCGGCGGTCGCCGATAAGTATCCTGAGTTCCAGAAACTTGGTGTGGATGTCCTTTCGATGAGTGTGGACAGTATGTTCGTCCACAAGATGTGGAACGACAACGAGCTTTCAAAGATGGTCGAGGGTGGTGTCCCGTTTCCGATGCTTTCCGATGCGGGAGGCAAGGTAGGGAGTGTCTACGGAATATATGATGAGGATGCCGGTGTCGAGACTCGTGGACGGTTCATCATCGATCCGGATGGAGTGGTCCAGGGGTTCGAAGTGCTCACGCCTCCCGTAGGCAGGAACGTTGCTGAGACGCTTCGTCAGATCCAGGCATTCCAGCTTGTCAGAGAGAGCAAGGGAAGCGAAGCGACACCTTCCGGATGGAAACCGGGCAAGATAACCCTGAAACCGGGGCCGGATCTTGTCGGAAAGGTGTGGGAGGTCTGGAAGACCGACATGGCTACGGATTGAAAAATCCTTAATAAATAGATAATTCTGTAGTATGATGTCGGAGCATCTTGGGACTTCATCTATTGACACATGCTCAGGAATGATTTTATGAAGGATTTCAGGCCGTTTTATGGGTTGCTTCCGGTGGCCCTTATATTCGCTATAGCTGCGACACTGAGAAGATTCGGTACGGAGGGAGTATCGACTCCAGCCGCCGTTCTTCTGTCTATCGCAGGTGTTCTGTCGTTATGGCCCATGATGAAGATGTTTTCCAGGGAGCGCTTCGACAAGAAAAGCGCGGGTCTTTTGCTGTCGACCATATTTTTAGCGCATCTTGTCGCCACACTTTTTTTCTTTCCCCCTGAAGACATTTTGAACGACAGACCGGTCCTGACTCTGGACCATTCTCTCCATTATTATCAGGTCACAAGAGCGAAAGATGTGTTTGCCGAGACTTCCCGGCTTCATACTTACGATCCATGGTTCATGGCAGGATACCCCGGGGGAGTGATCTTCGACATCGATTCCAAGGGAGTCGAGATGTGGTGTTCTATCATGAGGTTTATGGATACCGCGAGGGCGTTCAAACTGTTTATCCTCATCGCCCACCTGTCCCTGGTCTTCGCGATGTGGTCGGGCGCCAGGCGTCTGGGATTCGATCTTGAGGAAACTGTGTATACCCTCCTTCTTTTTCTCGCTTTCTGGCACTGGGGTCGGCCATATGCAGGTCATTTCAGATACGCGGGGATGTTTTCCTATATATTTGTCTGTCACCTGACCTTTCTCATGACGGGGCTCTTCCGGTCTTTTTTGAGAGATGGATCGAACTGGAGATTTTTTATTCTTGGGCCTCTCGTGTTTTTTATTCATCCCACCGCGGCTTTGATCCTTCCAGTCGGGTTTCTTACTCTGTTCTTCCTTGTCAGAAAAGAGATAAAGCCGGGCAGAGAGCATCGAAAGTGGGAGATAAGAGTCCTGTTGAAAATGGCGGGATGGTGTCTCCTTGTGATCGCCGTGAACCTGATCTGGCTTATCCCCTTTTTCAGATATCTGGATATCAAGATACCATCGGAGACTTTTTTCCAGATAAATGGCCCTGTCGCGTTATTGGCTCTGATCGCCAGGCCAGGCAATATCCCTGCCCATCTCATGATCGTGCTCGCCGTACCGGGCTTCATCAGATTGCTGAAGGATAACAGACGAATCGAGGCACTTACTCCGGCTGTTATGTCGATTTTTCTCCTTACAATTTCTTCATTCGGGACAAGGATTCCATTCTTCGATCAGACCGAACCGGGAAGGTTTCTTCTACCTGCGTTTGTCTTTATGGCTCCCCTGTCAGGTTCCGGTCTTATCTCCCTCAGGGAGATGCTGAAAAAGAGCTTCAGAAATCAGAGATTGTTTGGGAGATTAAAGGCTGTGGCTCTAACGGTTCTTCTGCTTTCCGGCCCTCTCCTTGGCATGGTCTCCTCCAGGGCTTATTACAGGTATACAGTCTCGACCTCTTTCACTACTGAAGTGGAGCAACTGGTCGAGGAGTTGCGCAACCATTCGCATCTTCCCGGCAGGTTGATGATGGAAGACGGGCCGGCATGGAGATACGGTGATTGCCATCTTCCGTCAGTGATTCCTCTATATACGGGTATTGAACAGATCGGTGGACCATATCCATACGCTTTCATAAAACATAATTTCACAACGTTCCAGGCATGCAGGACAATGGGGTATCACCTGAAGGAAATGGACCCCGTGAGACTTTCCGGATACCTGAGCCTGTATGATGTACGGTGGATCCTGACGGCCACCTCTGATTGCAGAGATTACTTTTCTGATTCGAACCTGGCAGAGATGATCTGGAAGGAAGGGTTTTTTACTCTCTGGGAAGTCAGAGGACTCGATTCCCCGGGGAGCGACCGATCATTCACCGTCGATGCGCGCTACGGAGAGATACTCCTCAAGCCGGGGGAAGGACTCGAACGTCTTCCGGAAAGGATAATCCTTGGCTATCACTGGGACAGGGGACTACATGTCGATCCTCCCGCGAAGATCTCACCGATCAATATGTTTGACGATCCGGTTCCCCTTATACTGATCGAGACTGCAGGGGAAAGGTATGTGAAGATAGAATACAGATGATAACAGAAAACAGATAGTCCATGGGGAATCGTCATGCGGTACTTTCAATTTCCATGGGGAGATGATATATTCCCCGAGACTTATCAGAATCCAAGAGGTAAAAGCAGCAGAAAATAGAGGGAAGACAAATCGTGATGAATAAGGACACGACACCGGTCAATATCGCAGTCGGAAAACCGGCAGGCGAGGATGATCTGATCATTGTTCGAAGGCACCGCCTTGTCAGTGAGCGGATCCCGTCGGCCGAGGGTGTCCTTCTCGATTTCGGATGCGGAAGCGGTGCCCAGACTCATCTCTTTGCCGGGGAGTTTCCGTCCATTATCGGCCTTGATGTCGGACAGCCCTCTCTCCGGGAATTAAAGGCCGGAGCCCTGGTGAGGGGACAACAGGATATCATCCTTCCACTGGCCTATGACGGCGACCATTTCCCCCTTTGTGACAGCTCGATCGATTGTGCAGTCTCATTCGAGGTCCTTGAGCATGTCGAGCACGAGACTCAGACTCTATCCGAGTTGGCGAGAGTGATCAAGCCGGGAGGCTTTCTTGCCATGTCGGTTCCCAACAGGTGGTGGATATTCGAGACACACGGGGCCAACCTCCCTCTTCTACCATGGAACAGGGTTCCATTCTTCAGCTGGCTTCCAACGCCGATACATGACAGGTGGGCAAGAGCGAGGATATACTCTCGAAGGGAGATCCGCAAAAAGGTCGAATCGGCTGGCTTCGATATAGTCGAGGCGCTCTATATAACAGCCCCGATGGATGTAGTGAAATGGCGATGGCTGAAAAAAACTCTGCGTGCGACGATATTCAGGAACGACACAACCCACTCACCTTTCCTGTCGACTGCGGTCCTGGTCGTAGCCAGGAGACAGTAGAGGACAGGATCTGACATTTCCGGATCATCAGTCAGGACTCCACGTTAATCTGGCAACTGCTTGACAAATAACGGTGATAGTGTATAATCGCCGACACAGGGGAATCTTATATTTCATTAAGCAGGGGGAGGAAATCATGAGGGCCATCTGTTTCTCAGTACTGATATTAATGCTGGTGTCGGCAATCTGCCCTTCGGCCGTTGTATCTGCCAACCTGGTGGTCCACCAGAACGGCTCGGGGGATTTTGTGACAATCAATGAAGCTGTCGCAAGCGCGAACCCGAACGATACGATCACGATCGGTCCGGGGACTTACTACGAGTTGATCGAGCCGGTTTTCTTTCTCTACTACATCTCCGAGGCTGGCCCCGAGACGACCATTCTGGATGGTGAGGACAGCCACAGGCAGTTTGTTTTCTACGCTGGATCGGGAGGATCGATAGAAGGATTTACGCTGAGGAACGGATTCGGAACGAATGGTGGAGCGGTCTATATGCGTGAAGGAGTAGAAGTCTCTTTGACAGGTTGTGTCGTGGAGGAGAACAATGCCAGCTTTGATGGCGGAGGATTCTTCGGACGCATGGGCTCATCGATGACCCTTGCTGACTGCACTTTCAGAAATAACTGGGCGGATCACAACGGTGGAGCGGGCATCCTCATAGAGAACGGCCATCTTGAAGTGACAGGTTGTGTTTTATATCAAAATTCATGCGACCTCATCGGTGGAGGACTGACTATTCTGGATGGCACGATGGGACTCACCGACTGCCTCTTTTATAATAATGCCAGCGACGATGTATGTGGAGCGGTACTCTTTGACAGGTCGAGTGGAATAGTCACAGGCTGCACTATAGTGGGAAACACATCCTCCGGAATTGAGGCGGCCAGCCTGTTCGCCCTGTCCAGTAGTTCGCACGTAACGGTGACAAACAGTATTGTCAGCGGCGAGACCGCCGGATACGGCATCTATGCTCTGTGGGGAGCGGAAATCGTCAGCTCGTGTAACATCCTCTGGGATAACTCTCGTGGGAATTACGCCGGATTCACTCTGGATGCCACCGATATGATGGTGGATCCCGTCTTCTGTGAACCGGTTTCTCACGACTACTCGATCGCCTACGAATCCCCGGCTGCCGGCAATAACCTGTGCGAGGTCCTGATCGGATCCGAGGAACCAGCCTGTAACCTGGACATTATCTCACCCGAACCAGCTATCATGTCGATCACCGATATCCCGGACGACCAGGGCAATCAGGTAAGGATAGTCTGGAATCGATCGATGCACGATTCGCAAGGGTCCGAAGAGACGATCGAGGGATACGCGATCTACAGGAAAGAGGACGGATATCCCCTGGCGTTCGACAACGACCTCTCAGCGCCGGACGAAAGGCCTCTCATGAGGGGAGCAGCACTTGCAGGATGGGATTATGTAATGACTGTCCCGGCCAGGGGCGACGATGTCTACCAGGCAGTAGTTCCGACACTGTGTAATTTCAGTCGCAAGACCGGGATCTGCTGGTCGCATTTCTTCATATCTGCCCTTACTCCGGATCCGCTCGAATACTGGGATTCCGAGATCGACAGCGGATATTCGATCGATAATATTGCCCCCGTCAGACCCAAGGGGTTCATCGGCGACCAGGTTGCCGGTGGTATGAGGCTGAGATGGGAAGAGAATTCAGATCTGGACCTGGCATTCTACAGGCTTTACAGGATCGACGCGGGGAGCGACCCATCGGCCAGAGTCCTTGTGTCGGAGACCTCCCTGATGGAATTCACCGACTCGGAATGGGTTCCCGGATGCATGTCTACCTATGAGCTCTTCGCTGTGGATATCAACTCCAATGTCAGTGAAGCCGTCCTGCTGTCCGAGATGGTAGACGAGGAGTCTCCTTTTATTGATCCAACACTGTTCCAGAACTATCCGAACCCGTTCAATCCTTCGACAACTCTGAAGTTCTATCTGCCAGAGGCCTCGGGTATCACCCTCGACATTTACGATGTCACGGGAAGACACATCTCAAGGCTTTTTGAAGGTGTCAGGTCGCCCGGAATGCATACACTCGAATGGGACGGTTCCGATTCAAAAGGAAACAGGGTATCATCGGGCGTTTATATTTACAGGCTTGTGACGGGCAAGGGTATTCTGGCGAAAAAGATGCTGATGCTCCGATAGTACGTATCGCTTAAAAGTGATCGAATGGTTTAACTGACCCGGTTGTCGATTGATGAGAAGAATCGGCAGCCGGGTTTTTTCTGGTTCTCCCGGGATGCGAAGATCACCAGGCCGGAGGGCCCAGATCGGGATTCAGGTAAGGTCTCATTGACATTGGAGCTAAATTAGTGTAAAATTATCCTTCAATCTTAGTTGCGACTGTTTTTCTAGTCTCCCGAGGCGAGAGGAACCAATAAAGAATCGATCTGTTAACGAACTGGCGAAGTAAATGTCAAATAAGAACCAGGTAGCACTGGCCGTGCTGGTGTTGCTGGCCATTCTTGCACTACATCTATCTATCGCATGGCAGGATATCGCTACTCTTTCCAGGAATGGCTTTCTGTACGACGATAGTTTCTACGCATTCCAGATAGCCAGGAACATTGCGGATGGAAACGGTATCACATTTGACGGTGTCAATCCGACAACCGGCTTTCAACCGCTTTACGTGTTCATGCTTGTTCCCGCCTTTATGATTGCGGGAGAGAGTCTGAGCATACCTATCTACATCGCACTCTCGATGCTCGCTCTGTTCACAGTCATGACAGCATATCTTGTTTATCGTATTGCCCGAAAATATACAGAGTTCATGCCGGCTGTCATCGCCGCTGCCATATGGGGACTTTCTCCGATCGTTGCAAAACAGGGAACGAATGGACTCGAGACTGCCGTTTCGACCTTTATGATAGCTCTGTCTGTGTTCTACTATCTCGACAGGATCAGACACGAGGCAAGGCCGGGGGTCTTCCGTTTCTTTGTTTTCGGGATGTTACTGGGGATCACGGTGCTTTCAAGGATAGATGGCGTCTTTCTCGTCTTTGTACTGATCCTGGACTATCTTCTACTACTGAGAAAGAGAAGGGGCACCTCAGGAACCCTTGTCAGGATGCTGCTTCTGCCTGCAGGTGTCGCTTTGTTTTATGGGCCATGGCTTCTATTGAACATGGCGCAATGTGGCAGCCCCCTTCAGGACAGTGGGACTGCGACTCGATTTCTTTCCATGGCCTATGCCACGTATTTTGAGAACGGTGATGCGGGACTCGCTGTCAACGGACCTGACCTGGCTTTTATCTGGGAACATGTGAAGCACTCTATAGCCACGATGAAAGTCATCCCGCCCGTTCATGTCTTTTTCAGATCGCTCGAAAAGACCGGAGATATAATCCACGCAAAGGGATTTCTACAGATTACAGGTAATATACTTGGAATCGTGGCGCTTGTTCTCTCAGGGATCGTCATATCCAGATGGAAGCGGGATCCTGACAGGGCCCGTCGGAGGCAACTCGATTTTCTGTTGTTGTTCTGTGGATTGCTCATGCTTTCATATTCGTTATATGTTTTTGGCGCATTCTTCTTTTTGAGATATTTCTATCCTGTTTACATGATTTCCTGCATCTTTTTCTCGTTTATCCTTGAGGATATCATTGTCTGGTTCAGAGCCCGTTCTGTTGTCCTGCAAAGAACGGCGATATCGGTAGCCACTGCATACGCACTGTTGTTTATGGCTTTCACAGGATCCCAGGTGTTCAGATCCCAGCCGGTATACCCATTCTATGATATTGCCAGATGGGTTAATGAAAACACTGAAAAAGGGGAAAGGATAGGAGTATTCCAGTGCGGGATGATCGGATATTTTTCCGATCGTGAGATCATTAACCTTGATGGAAAAGTGAACAGGGACGCTCTTTGCGCCCTCAAGACCGGTTCTCTGTCAGGTTATATCCAGAAAGAACGTCTGGACATGATACTCGATCATTCACGTATTCTGCAGATATTTCTCGACATGACGCCCGAAAAGATAAGGGAATGCTGTATAAAGGTCCTGCCCGAAGAGAAGCACCCATGTGGGTGGGTAGCTCTCAGGCGCGACGCCCTTGATATCATCACATCTACCGATATCATCGGCGGATCTGTTTCCGAACCGGGCATGGCCCCGATGAAAAAATAAGAATTTCCTCTTGTCGATATTATATTAGCTTGAAAAACGGGAAGCTCTCGGCTATTTTTTCCACAGGGAGTATAGGGTACGTAATATTTACAGCGGAGATCGGTTTGAGTGAAATAAATACCAGGTATGAGAATGGCATCGCGATTATTGATGTCGGCAGCAGAAAACTTATCGGAGAGAAGGAAGATTACGAACTCTGGACCTGCGTCGAGGAAGCGCTGGATGGAGGATGTCGCAAGATCATACTTGATCTTTCAGGATTGAAGTGGTCGAACAGTACCGGTATCGGTATTATGATCTCCGCCTGGACGATGGCCCAGAAAGAGAAAGCCGAGCTTTCGATCGTTATGAGTTCTCAGCGGCTCGAGGATATCTTCAAGGTAACGAATCTCAGTATGATAATGAGGACTTTCGACTCGGTTGATGAGGCTATGAAGGGGATGTCCTGAGCAGGGAATGGTTTCATGAGAGATTACAGGGTCCTGTTTGACGATCTGGAGTGGGAATCACCGATGCCCGGAGTCAGGCATAAGGTGGTCGATCATGGCGGTAACCGGCTCCGGCTGGTAGAGTACAGTGATCAAATGGAACTCCACTGGTGCAACAGGGGGCATGTCGGGATCATTCTGGATGGGCGGATGGAGATAGAATTCGATTCTGGTATTTTCGTATACAGCAAGGATGATGGTGTCTTCATTCCGGACGGTGAAGAACACCGGCACCGCGGCAGGGTCCTTTCAGGAACGATGACGGCGTTGTTCGTTGAGAAAACCTGAAGAACATGTTTTAAGAAGACAGTGGATCTCCGGATGATTGATGACTGTGGGGGTGCGTTTGTCATTCGATAACCTGCTTTTTGCTTTTGGCTTGACGTTGTTTGCCGGACTTGCTACAGGAATAGGCAGCGCTCTGGCCTTTTTTTCCAGAAGGACAAACACAAGGTTTCTCTCGGTGGCACTCGGTTTTTCGGCCGGAGTCATGATCTATGTCTCGATGATCGAGATTTTCGTCAAGGCAAGGGCGTCGATAGCAGTGGTATATGGGGATGGGGCCGGGTACGTGATTGCAACCGCAGCTTTTTTCGGCGGCATTGTATTTATTGGTTTGATCGACAGGCTTGTTCCTGATGTCGTTAACCCGCATGAGCCTCACAGTCTTGAAGAGATGGGGGACGGATCCGGGAAAAGAAAAGACAAAGCACTTATGAGGATGGGCCTCTTCTCGGCCCTTGCGATCGGTATACATAACTTTCCAGAAGGCCTGGCCACCTTTACAAGCGCGCTCAAGGATCCGACCCTGGGTATAAGCATCGCGGTGGCCATAGCGATACATAATATTCCGGAAGGCATAGCCGTATCTGTGCCGATCTATTATGCCACAGGCGACAGGAAAAAGGCATTCGTCTGGTCATTCCTGTCCGGTCTTGCAGAGCCCGTGGGCGCGGTCTTCGGCTACCTTGTTCTCATGAAATACATGAACGATGTCGTGTTCGGTGTCTTGTTTGCGGCAGTGGCCGGCATAATGGTCTTCATCTCCCTGGACGAACTTCTGCCTACTGCCGAGAAATACGGCGAGCACCATCTGGCCATCTACGGTCTGGTAGGAGGTATGGTCGTTATGGCGATCAGCCTCGTGATCTTTGCGGTATAGGAAGAAATCGAAGAACAAAGTCGCAAAGGCCCCTTTACAATTCTTGTTTTTGAGCACACAATGTGACTGTAGGGGAGAGTATATACCATTGAGTTTTAGGTCCGAGACTCCTGGATAGTTGGAGTTGAGTGTTCGTGTCCGTGAGTTACGAGATAGACAGACGCTCGGGCGTGATTCTGTCGAGGGCGACAGGCAGGGTGACCTGTGAGGATATGCTCGGTATGTCAAAAACTGCGATAAACGACACGAGACGGGGAAGTCCGTACAGGGAGCTCTTCGACCTGCGGGATGTGGTAGAATACGATATCGATGGTGACGGGATCAAGAAGCTGGTTTCGTATCTGACAAGCAGAGGGGAGCTGGTGAGATTCGGGCGTGTCGCATATGTCCCCTCTAAAGACATGGTCTATGGGATTGGAAGGATGTTCGAAGCCTGTGGAAGCGATATTCCTCTGGAGTTTATGGTGTTCAGAGATTTCAATCAGGCCTCTTCGTGGGTAGGTATAAGCCTGCCGGAGAAGTCTTTGTAGCCTGTAGTCTTTTCCCCCTGAAAATCAGGCTGATTCGCCACTGACCCGGATGAAAGTCCGGCTGGACCATCGACTATGATCAATAAAGCAGAAATCGTTATTGACGGATAACGGATTCATGTTTTAATTTACACTCCTCCGGTTTTAGTAGCGGGAGATCAAGCAAGAGGATCCCGTTCGGAGGCAGGCTATCATTTTTTCGCGATCCTGCAGTGTATTTTAAACAATGTCCTGTTAACGAAGCGTCGACCCCTGCGAGGAGGAAAACTATGGGTGATGTCACAAAGTATGTCCAGATGGGATATGATATCATAAAAAAAGCTGGTCCCAATCTGCTTCTGGCACTGATCACTCTATTTATCGGGCTTTGGGTGATCAAGCTTGTCGTCAAAGGTATCAACAAGGGGATGCAGAAGAGCAGTATCGATGTCTCACTACAGAAATTTCTGGCCAGTCTGACCGGTATGGGCCTGAAGGTGTTGCTCTTCGTCAGTGTGATCCAGATGGTCGGTGTGCAGATGACATCGTTCGTGGCGATCCTTGGCGCTGCCGGGCTGGCTGTCGGCCTGTCTCTGCAGGGCAGCCTGTCCAATTTTGCCGGTGGTGTCCTGATACTGTTGTTCAAGCCGTTCAGGATAGGTGATTTTATCGAGGCCCAGGGCTTTGCCGGCTCGGTGAAAGAGATCACCATATTCACGACTGTCCTTACAACACCTGATAATAAAACGATAATTATTCCGAACGGAAATCTTTCAAATTCGAGTGTCACGAACTATTCCACCGAATCGACGCGGAGAGTAGATATGAAGTTCGGTATCGGATACGGAGACGATATCGCAAAGGCCAGGGCGGTCATGACGAAAATAGCGGAGAGTGATTCAAGGGTCTTGAAAGATCCTGCTCTGCAGATAGCCGTCTCCGAACATGGCGACAGTTCGGTGAATTTTGTTTTCAGGTGCTGGGTCAACTCGGCCGATTACTGGGACGTTTTCTTCGATGTGACTGAGAAAGTCAAGCTTGAGTTCGATCAGGCAGGAATATCGATCCCGTTTCCACAGATGGATGTGCATATGCACAATAGTTGATCTGATCGATCAGGTGGCAGGCTCAGGTCTGAAGGAGAGAGAATCTGTGACGACTGGATAACTGGAAAATCCGAAAATCAGATTATTTTTTGAAGGAGGGAAACGAACTGAAGGCTGTTTCCCTTTTTCCTTTCCATGCCTGTTCTGCATGACAGCATCACCCGGATAATCGGAACTATTAGACATCTTTTCCGTATATCTGATACTATCAATGCCTGATTTACAGGAAATCTTTTCAGAGGAGGGCGGATGCGCTTTTTCTTTTCAAAAGCACTCCTGCTGTTTGTAATCGCGGTGGTCGCGATGACGGTAGCGGGACAGGCTGAGTGCAAAGAGGCAAGATTGCTGCGTTACCCCCATATAATGGGTGACCGGGCTGTCTTCGTTTACGCGGGGGATATCTGGACCGTTTCCGTCGATGGCGGACAGGCCAGGAGGGTGACCTCGTTCCCTGAGGGACTTGAAGTATTTCCGAAAATATCACCAGATGGGAAATGGATCGCCTTTTCCGGAGAATATTCCGGCTCGAGGCAGGTCTATGTAGTCCCTTACGAAGGTGGAGTGCCGAAAAGACTTACCTATTATCCCGATGTAGGCAATATGCCTCCCCGCGGAGGGTATGACTATATGGTCCTGGACTGGACTCCAGACAGCAAACATATACTCGTCAGGGGCAACAGGACTCCATTCGGCAGGAGAGTCGGAAAGTATTACCTGATAGATCCGATGAAACCGGGGATAGAGAAGGAACTGCAGATACCCGAGGGTGGTCCCGCTACCTTTTCACCCGATGGAAAGAAGCTGGCCTACAATATCAAGTCGCGCGAGTTCCGTACCTGGAAAAGGTACAATGCAGGCAGGGCCCAGGACGTATTTCTTTATGACCTTGAGAAGAACGAAGTCGAGAGGATAGCCGCCTACGAGGGGACAGATAACTTTCCGATGTGGATCGGTGACGGTGTCTATTTCGCCTCCGACCGCGACGAGATAAGAAAACTGAATCTCTATAGATATGATATCCCGACAAAAGGGTTAAAGAAAGTCACCGACTTCAAGGAGTACGATGTACTGTTCCCCAGCAGGGGTGGCAGCAGGGTCATATTCGAAAATGGTGGATATCTATACTGGTTGGAGGATGGGCAGACTGCGGCAGTGAAGATCGAAGTCACTCTCGGCAGCGACAAGCCGTTCGTCAGGCCGGTGTACAAGAATGTGCAGCGCTATATCAATTCATTTACCGTATCCCCTTCAGGAAAGAGGGCCGCGTTTGAGGCCAGGGGCGAAGTATGGACCATTCCGGCGGAGCATGGAGTGACGAGAAACCTCTCTCGCACGCCTGTTATCAGGGAACGTGAAGTTGAATGGTCTCCCGATGGGAAATGGATCGCCTACCTGTCAGAGGAAAGCGGTGAGTATGAGATCTGGATCCGTCCACAGGACGGTTCGGGTGAGGCAAAGCAGCTGACAAAGGGCACCGATTCCTGGATAAACGGGATAGTCTGGTCACCTGACAGCAAGAGGATAGCCTTCAGTGACAGAAAGAACAGGCTCTGGTACGTTGATATCGACGGCGGAAGCAGAAAAAAGGCCGATGAATCGGAGATAAATGCGATCAGAAGCTACAATTTCTCTCCCGACGGAAACTGGCTCTGTTATTCGAAGTCTGACGAGAACTGGTTGACCTCGATCTGGGTCTACTCATTGGAGAAAAAGAAAGCGATGAGAATGACAGGGGACTTTACCAACGAATCCGAACCAGTATTCTCGAAGGACAGTAAATACATCTATTTCGTGTCGAGCAGAGATTTTATATATCCTGAAAAGGAATTTAAGGACAGAGTATACATAGCGACACTTTCTCCCGATATCCCGAATCCGATTGCTCCACTCAACGATGAAGAGGAGATAAAGACTGAAGATGAGGATAAGGACGAGAAGGACAAGGATAAGGACGAGAAAAAAGACGATATGAAAATCCTGGCCGAAGGGTTCGAAGGAAGGGCGCTAGGGCTGTCCCATTCTTCGGGAAATTATTATGGCCTGACAGCTGTCGAGGGCGGACTTCTCTTTATCGAGAGGGACGATGCCGGAACGACCACTCTCAAGAAATTCGATCTGGCAACGAGAGAATTCAAGGATATCATGTCGGATCTCCGATCTTACCAGGTCGCAGCCGGAGGAAAGAAATTCATCTACAGTATCGGCGGAGGCAATTATGGCATCGCCGACTTGATGCCCGGACAGCAGAGTAGCAAGGGCAGGCTCGATTTCAGCCAGATGGAGATGAGGATCGATCCACCCTCCGAATGGAAGCAGATATATCATGACGCATGGAGGATCATGCGTGACTGGTTCTACGATCCGAATATGCACGAGGTCGACTGGAAGAAGATGCACGACAGGTATGCCGTCATGCTTCCGTATGTCGCGCATAGAGGAGATCTTGATTATCTGCTCGGCGAACTGGTCGGCGAGTTGAATGCCGGTCACTGCTATGTCAATACTGGTGATATGCCCAGAGCCGACAGGGTGCGGACCGGACTTCTCGGATGCAGGTTTGAGGCTGACGGAGACCACTACAGGATCTCGAAGATATTCAAGGGCGCGAACTGGCATGAAAACGAACGTTCACCGCTCACCGAGCCAGGGTTGAATGTCGAGGAAGGCATGTACCTGCTCGAGATCGACGGCAATGCTGTTACCACAGCTGAGAGTCCTTACGTATATCTTGAGAACAAGGTCAACATTCCTGTTATTCTCAAGATCAACGATAAACCGACAGGAAAGGGTGCGAGAGAGATAACGGTGAGGCCGATCAGCTCGGAGCTTTCCCTGATGTATATGGACTGGGTGGAAGAAAACAGAAAGCTTGTCGACAAGCTTTCCGACGGCAGGATAGGTTATATGCATGTACCAAACACCTGGTACGATGGGTACAGGTCTTTTCTGTCGTCCTGGCAGCCTCTTATCAACAAGGAAGCTCTCGTTATCGATGAGCGGTACAACGGTGGGGGCCATTCGCCATACGAGATGGTCCAGATGATGGGTGAGAAAGTATACAGTTACTGGGCCAGGCGAAGCGGCAAGATGAATTCGACACCCTTCTCTGTGAATGACGGGCCAAAAGCTCTGTTGATCAATGGCCTGTCATCGTCCGGCGGAGATGCTTTCCCGTTCTACTTCAGGAAAGCTGGCCTTGGTCCCCTGATCGGGGAAAAGACTTGGGGTGGACTGATCGGATACGGTTTCTCGCCGGCTTTCATCGATGGCGGAAGGTTTGCCGTTCCCGGATTCTCCTTTATTAATGACAAGGGAGAATGGGATGTCGAAGCGCTTGGAGTCGATCCCGATATCTACGTATGGGACGATCCAACGTTGATACAGGCAGGTCGTGAACCTATGATCGAGAAAGCAGTGGAATATCTTCTTGAGGAACTCAGGAAGAATCCAAGAAAGAAGGTCGAGCAGCCTCCATATATCGACAGAAGTAATTAAGTCCGTCTGATGTCCAGGGCCGGTCCTTTTCGGGGCCGGCCCTTTTTTTGTGGATATCATGTGTGGCCATCTTCTGCTCCTGACTCTGATAAATGCAATTCAGCGAAGCATCTTGATTCCTCAGTCCTGATAGTATAGTCTCAGACCTTGCATTGTTGAAAAAAGTGTGTCTGGCTCTGGAGATCAGAGGGAAGGAGAAACGATGAGAAGGCCTGTGATAGTAGTATTTCTGGCAATGATCATGTTGAGCGTTATGTTGCCGTCATCGGTATTCGGTGGAAATAAAAAGGACAGGGTCAGATATGAGGAAAAGTATCGTGATCCTGTATTGAAATCGATGAGGGAGGAGTGTGATTCGATCAGAGCTATTGCCGACAGTATCACTGCGGCGATCGATAAAAAATACAAAGAGATGGAAGACCAGGAAAAAAATGACAGAAAAGTCATCCGTTTCGATTTCTCGGGTCTTAAAAAGCCGGATGGACCTGAAGCCTTCGGCGCGCCATTTCATTTTCCTCCGGTACCTCAGTACCTGACCGGCACATGCTGGTGCTTCTGCACCACATCGTTTATGGAGTCGGAGATCAAGCGTCTGACCGGCAGAGAGATAAAGTTGTCCGAGATATATACGGTGTACTGGGAATTCGTGGAAAAGGCGAGGGGATTCATCCGCAAGCGTGGGCATCAACCTTTCGTGCAGGGTGCTGAATCGGACGGTGTGTTCATAATCTGGGAGAAGTACGGAGTAGTACCGGCTGACGCCTTTTCCGGATTGAGAAAATATGACAAACACAATCACAACCTTATGCGCAGCGAGATGAAGGCATATCTGGATATGATTGCGGATAAGGGGTACTGGGACGAAGAGGAAAACCTTATTCATATCAGGGCGATCCTCGATAGATATCTCGGGACTCCTCCGGAAAGATTTGAATTTGAAGGGCAGGAGATGACCCCGTTGAGATTCTACAGGGACATACTCAAAGTGGATCCAGACGATTATGTACAGTTTATCTCGACTCTTTCGTCGCCATTCTACCAGATTGTGAAGTTTGATGTCCCTGACAACTGGAGGCCGACAGACACCTATCTCAATATTCCCCTGGACGAATTCTATTCCGGAATAAAAATAGCGGCAAAGAACGGTTTTACGGTATGTATTGGAGGCGACGTATCCGAACCTGGGTATTATGGCCCTGAAGATGCGGCTATCGTCCCTTCATTCGATATTCCGGGAGATCATATTGACCAGGACTCACGGGAACTTCGGATATATACAAGGGAGACTGACGATGATCACTGTGTTCATCTTGTAGGGTACAAGAATCACGGTGGCAGAGACTGGTTCCTTATCAAGGATTCGGCCAGAGCTTCCAGGCATGGGAAACATCATGGGTATATCTTCTACCGCGATGATTATATCAAGCTCAAGATGCTTTCATATACGGTCCACAGGAACGCAGTTCCGAAGATATTGAAGAAGATCGACTCGAAGGGAGAATAAACAGGGATCGTCCTCCAGTCGATCGTTTCAGGCCGAATCGTCCTTTGTATGTCGCATTGGTTCAAAAATCGATTGATAGCTTCCGGCAGATGCATATATTTAAGGCATAGGTAAATGAACACGTTTCAGGAGAGATAGAGTATGACAGGATTCAGAGCGACTGTGATCGCTTTGACGGTAGCCGCAATCGCTTCGCTTGTGACTGGTTGCTCAGACGGGGTCTTCACTGGAGAGAAAGAATCGAATCAGCCGCCAGTAGTGTGGTTGTCCAGTGGGCCCGTCGAAAACGATACGACGAGTTATCAGGTCCATTTCTACTGGAGTGGATGGGATCCGGATGGCGAGATCGATCATTTCGAGTTCGTCATCACAGATGGAGATCCGATAGGGATCAGCATCCAGGATACGATGGGAATAGGCAAATGGACAAGGACTGCGGTTTTTGACAGTGTCTTCAGAGTAACCGCCGACTCTTATGTCGGGGGTTACGAACCGAATCCTCTATATTCAGTCTTCGACATGAGCCATACATTCTTTCTTAGAGCGGTGGATCTGGATGGGATGAGATCCGCGGCTGCGGAGATCTCGTTTACCGCCTGGACCCTTGCTCCTCTGGTCGAGATCGAACGCCCGCTTGGGTCCGGCAGGACCTATAGCAACGTCATAACATTCGGATGGACTGGCAGGGATCCGATTGACAGCCCTTCCAACTCACAGAAACCCGATTCGATCCGATATATGTATACTCAAGTGATAACGCCCGAAGGTATCTACGACCCGGCCTTTCAGATCGTCGATCATTTGAATGAGGATCCGGAATTTTATGAAGATAGCTGGTCCCGATGGATCTACTACGACGCGCCGGGCGATTCCGGTCGAATGACGATACTCGGTGACGATGAGGTGCTGGAGATCAACAGAAGCTATATCTTCGTAGTGCAGGCCATGGACGAGGCAGGCGCGGTGACGGCGCTCTTCAGGAAAGACCATAATGTCAGGCAGTTTATAGTGTCATGGAAAGCCGGACCCCTTCTGACCATCGCCGAGCAGTATCTTGGAGGATTTCTCTTTCTTGGTTTGGATATGAATCCGAAACAGAAAAAACTTCCCCCCGGAATCCCTCTGAATTTTTCGTGGGAGGCGGACGCGAGCAGTTATGGCGGGGAGATTTCCGGTTTCAGATATGGCTGGGATGTGCAGGATCTGGGAGATCCAAAATCCTGGGACTCGAATTTCAGTCCATTTAACAAGACAGCGCCGGAACGGATACTGTATTCAGGATCACATACATTCTATATTGAAGCAAAGGATAACGGTGGTAAGATCACCAGGGCCATGATTCTCGTGGAGATCATTCCTTTCTCTATGGAGCGAAATCTTCTCTGGGTTGACGATTTCCCACTGAGTGATCAAACTGATCCGCTGATGCTCCTTCCAGAGGAGTCTGTGCATGACGAATTCTGGATCGATATCTGTTCGAAAACGGTCGGCTTCGAACCTGACAGGGATGTCGTAGACTGCTCCGATCTCAACTACACGCCTCCCGAGATGGAATTAGTCGGTAAGTACAAGAATATAATCTGGACATACAGTTCCTCCACTTCGGCGACTTTTGGACAGATCATCCAGTTCACCCCTGAATCGTCGGTGAGCCAGGCCAGCACTCTGGCGATCAATTACCTTTCCATCTTTCTTGCAAAGGGTGGCCACCTCTGGACCGGAGGCCGTTCAGACAGGTCTTCCGGAGGGCTTACTCTTGCCTTTCCGTCTCCCCCGGAATATCCAGCGACCTTCAAATTCGATATGACGGCAAACGAATCAGATACGAGCGGTGTGAACAGTATGCCTTACAGAGACATGTGTGTTTCTGTTGTGGATAAGGTAGTGGGGAATTTCAGGACAGGGGCTGAGATCATCCCCCGGACATATGATAGGGATGCTCTCAGGTACATGTACCGGGACCAGGTCGATACTATAGCTGTAAAATACACAGGTATGCCGAATACCATCTATCTGTCAGACGAAGTGACCTGTCCGACATGTTTTTTCAATCCGCAGCGGATAGGATTCACATATGTCGAGATGTACAACTCGGAATACTGGATGGATATCAGGATGATAACACCGTTGAACTGTTTCCACCCACTTTACAGGATGAGAACAAGAAATACTACTTCACCGGTAGATTTTACGACGGTAGCGCTGATCGTGTCGGAATTTTCCGATGTGGTGCCGATAGTCGCCGATGGAGTCGGTGTTGGTGCTAACAGTTTTCATTTTGGCCTGCCCCTCTGGTTTTTCGATCATGCCGCCGTCGACAGTATCGCTGTGAGCATCTTCGATGAATGGCAGATCCTCGATCAGCCCTGATCAGGTATAATCACATCAGAGAACCGTGGTGAGCATCTTGCGAAGTAATCATCTGTATCTCCTGATCATCGATGTGTCGATCGTGGCCCTGTTACTGGTGAGCACCACAGGGAACGTATCTGCACTCTGTCCGACACTTCCACTTCCTCAGGCAGGGACCGCTGAACTTACCGTGATCACGGTGGTGAGTGGTAGCCTCGACACGATCGCAGTCAGATGTGCGGTGTACGATGTCAACGAGTATATGCGTTATCCACCTCCGGTCGAGTCCTTGTATCATAGTGCGGGGGGAGGGTATTTTTATTCCAGCGGCTCATTCACTTTGACGGTGCCTGTAGGGGGGACGACAATCAGGGCCGGACATGGGTTCGATTTCATGCCAGTAGTCAGATATGTAGACGTACAGGCTGACACTACAATAGTCCTGGAATTTGAATTGGTGGTCGATTCATCTGAGTACGGCCTTTTTTGTGGTGATGTTCACGTTCATCTCAATCATGGATCCGGATATTACATACTGGAGCCATTGGACGCTTTCAGAATCGCATCAGCTGAGGGGCTCTCAGTGATAAACTGTCTCGATAATGACAATTTCTTCTCGGGTGGGCCGGATCCCTGCAGTACGGATCAGTGTATCGTGTATATGGCTGAAGAGGTCCGGAGTGGAGTCTGGGGGCATTACGGGCTTCTTGGCCTCAATACGCTTGTAGAGCCGTTTGGAAGCAACTGGGGCGAACTTCTTTGCGCCTATGCGGATCTGGCGCATGATCAGGATGGAGCGCTGGTCCTTGCCGCACATCCCGTTTCTTCCGAGGATTTCGACGAGATCATTGTATGGCCCGGCTCGGGTATAGCCCGGGAACTGCCCGTAGATGCAGTAAATGGCAAGATCGACGCGTATGAACTGATGAGCTACAGTAATTGTGACGGCGGGATAGCGATGGACCTCTGGTACGACCTGCTGGATTGTGGAATAAAACTTCCGGTCGTAGGGGGGACTGACGCACTCCTTAATCAGCTTGCCCAGTACCCTGCCGGAGGATACAGGACTTACGCCTGGACAGGAAACGACAGCCTTCAGTTGGATAGATGGTTCGACGCGATAAGAGATGGCAGGACGTTTGCGACCAATGGCC
Source organism: Candidatus Latescibacterota bacterium (assembly GCA_019038625.1). Classification (NCBI taxonomy): domain Bacteria; kingdom Pseudomonadati; phylum Candidatus Latescibacterota; species Candidatus Latescibacterota bacterium. Next base: position 23,299 of record JAHOYU010000127.1, read on the forward strand.
CCGTGTTTAATGATTTCAGGGTTCTGGGGCTCTATGCGGGCGATTCGCTTTACGTTCTGAAGGGAGAATATCTTTTCATGGTAGAGGTCGAGGTCAGGAGTCTCTCTCCGCTGGACAGAGTCGAGATCATCAGGAACGGTGAATGTATAAAGAGGATCTTTCCGGATAACGATCCCTGCGCTGTCGATACGATGATCCATATCAGGGTCAGTGAAAGCTCATGGATAGCCGCAAGAGCCTACGGTGAGAAGGATCCCTGGCTCACTGTCGGCGATTCGACTTTCGCCCACACAAGTCCGTTTTATGTAAATATGGAGGATGTAAGAATAGCGGAATATGATGCTGCGGAAAGACTTGTCGCATGGATAGACGCCCTGCTGGTCCTGATAGCCGAAAGGGAAGGCTGGGCGTCAGCTGCTGATTCGATCGACGCAGTTGATTATCTGGAGCAGGGCAGGACATATTACGAGAATATCATGGGAATCGCATGTGATGCTGGTGCTGAAAACGTAGAGGGTGGCAATATCAGTGTTCGTTGTATTCCTAACCCGTTTAATTCTTCCCTTAGAGTGATAGTCGATCTGCATGCCACGGATTACGATCAGTCTCGTGAGGCTTCAGTCTCGGATTACATGCCGGTAAGTAGAGCCGCCATCTACGATGTGGCGGGAAGGTTAATAAGGGACCTGACCCCTTGTGTTGGAGGCACAATGCCGCTGATCCTGTACTGGGATGGCATTGACGATAGGGGAATCCCCGTGGCGAGCGGCCTTTATTTTTTCAGACTGGTCTCCGAATCAGTATCTGTTACCAGGAAGATCATATTGATGAAATAGAAAAAGCCCCGACCAGTCCAGTCGGGGCTTTTCTATTGGTAGCGGGGGCTGGATTTGAACCAGCGACCTTTGGGTTATGAGCCCAACGAGCTACCGGACTGCTCCACCCCGCGTCATGTACGACAACTCATATATAGCACCACGATAGTGGCCCGTCAAGCGCAATCGCAAATAACTACGTAACTTGCGGCTGTCAGGGAGATGGCGGTGATTCGTCAGATCCAGGTGACTCGTCAGGACCGGGTGGCAGCGCATCGCGAAGAGGATCTGTCCCAGGTTTCCACGCATCATCCGGCGATGCTTCAGCGGTCGGCGTGACCTCAGGCTCAGAGCCCGCCCGTGGTGTAGAACCCGGGACTGCGGTCTTGCCACCGAGTGCCTCCACCAGCTCGTCCTCCGCGACCTCTGGCTCGCCGAGCATGCCGGTCGCGCGGAACAGGAGTTTCCCGACCGTACCCGCGCCGGTCTCCTCGATCCAGATGGTCACCCTGTAGCTCGGCCAGTAGGTCCGGATCGCCAGCCCAATCATGAACGCCGTGACGGCGATGTAGAGG
>JAHOYU010000128.1 GCA_019038625.1 Candidatus Latescibacterota bacterium
GTGTAGAGCCCCTTGATCTTATTACATGGGGAATAGGCGATGGGGCAGGAAGCATAATTTCGGAAGATGAAGATACTCTGACATATCAATTCGACCCGGCAGATAATGGAGATGTTTCATTCGCAATTACGGACAACAGGGCTGAATCAATATATATATTTGCAAGTAGTGGAAGTGTGCTGTCAGCTTCTCAGACAAGGCTGACTGTGACACACGGACCGGCTGATGTTATTTCGATAGTGAGTGGTGAAGCTCAGACAGCTGTCGTAAACAACCCTGTTCTTCTTCCATTAACAATAAGGGTCATAGACGCGTGGGGCAACGAAGTGAACAGTGAAACAGTATCTTTTGCTGTTATCACAGGTGGTGGACAGGTAGACACGGACACTGGAACGGGTGGAATTCAGACGACATCGGTAACGGATATCGACGGAATCGCAGTATGCGATGAGTGGATACTGGGCACCGTGAGTGGAAATGATTCTGATGGTGCAAGGGCCTCGATATCTTCAGGATCCATCACTTCAGTTGATTTCAGCGCCACATCCGACCACGATGTGGCAGCTTCCATAGTGCTTTCTCCACTCAGCGGTGTTGTGACAGTCAACAGTCAGACAATAATCACAGCAACACTCGAGGATCAGTACAGCAACCTCGTCACCGATGAAGACCTCACGATATTTATCAAGGATGATGATGATGGTGGGTTGAGCGAGGATCTGTCGAACCCGAATTCCACGGACGCGCTCGGACCCTCGATGAGGTCAGGGACTACCGATGGTACCGGGACGATATCTGTCGTGTATGACGCACCGGGTGGGGCGGGGCTTTCAGATGTTATTGATGCGGACAACTCGACCATAGCGGCCAATTCGGTCGATGATGTCACTTATACTACCGTTGCAAGTGGGGCGACCAAGCTGATTGTTACCGATATCACCAACCAGCCCTCGCAGGCCGGTGAAAGTTATTCCTTCGTAGTCAAGGCTGTCGATAGTAACGATAACCTCGATCCCTCAAATTCAAGTCATATTGTTCTCTCCCCCGAAACAGGTGGAGGACTATTGTTCAGCCTTTCCGACTTTGGCGCGACGGTCACTGAGGCTGATCTTGTGAACGGGTCGGTGACTTTGTATGGGATGGCAACAACAGTTGGAGTATGGCAGACAGATATTACAGCATCGTTTCCTGTTCTTACTGCCACAGCGTTCGACATTGAGACTGTTGCAAACGAAAATGTCCATCACTATGTATTCAATTCGCCCGCATCCGCTGTGGCAGGCGATGATTTTTCAATTCAGCTTCAGGCAAAGGATATATATGGCAACCTGGTGACGACAGCATCATATGATATAGATCTGAGAGCTGTACAGGCAGCAGATACGACAGCGGACGCAAGTTCATCACTGTCGATAACGACAGGGGCTGTGTCGGCTGGAATATATCAGGAGGCAAATCTTCAGTACAATATTGCTGAAAACATCAGGATAGAAGTCAGCGATATTGTGTCGTCAGTTATTGGAGTCACCGATGTGATCGATATCCAGAACGCGGCCGCTTATCAGATAGTGGAAACAGGTGGGGACAGCACGGGTGTGGCTGCCGGAGACTCGATCCTGCTCAGGGCTGAGGTATTCGATCGTTTCGGCAACAATGTCAGTGGGGAAAGAGTCTCGTTCAGCATACTCGAAGGTGGAGGGGGTCTGGTTTCTTCGCAGAGATTCAGCAGAATTGACGGTACTACCTCGGTAACATGCAGGACAGGCACATCGGCAGGATTGAACAGGATCAGAGCAGCAATTCTTGATGGGAATCCTGAAGGCCTGGAGACAAGGGTATATGAAATATCGACTATACCCTCAACCGCAATATCGTATGTAACTCTCGCAATCGAAGGTACAACCTTCGAAGCGGGGGAGGAGTTCAATTGTGACGTTCAGGCTTTCGACGCCTTTGACAACCTCATCACTACAGATAACACATCAATACTTATTCCGTTTTCAGAGTCGGCTTCAATGGTCTTTGATCCGGATACTATAACATTAAGCGCCGGAATCGCATCATTCACCGCATTCGATACGGTGATGGGTGACAACAGGATCGCTATTGAGTCGATCGTTGGCCTTCAATTATCTGCCTTCAGTCCGTACATAGAGATAAACGCCGGTCCCGCTTACAGAATAACTGAGATCAGTGGGGATACAACCGGTGTGATCTCGGGCGATACTACGTTGGTCAGTGTGAGAGTTCGAGATGAATATGGAAACCCGGTTGAGGGTGAAGTAGTAAGATTCAGCGTTACGAGCGATCTCGGGGGTGTAACAGGACTGATCGATGATACCGGAGTCTCTGGCGATGGTCTAGCCGCATCCGATGTTTCAGGTATGGCTACGTGCAGTCTGATTACCGATTCAAATGCGGGCACTAATATCCTTGAAGCTGTGATTTTGGACGCAGAACCACCCTCCAGGGAAAAAGTGGAGTTCACAATACTTACAACAGCAGGAACGATATCCCGATATGTCATCACCACCAGCGATTATACAAGGACTGCGGGAGATCATGTCGATGTGACTATCGTCGCTTACGATCTTAATAACAACATCTCCTATGGTGATTTTACAACTGTGGTGGATCTGGGAAGTAATCAGACTGCTGTATGGGACACAAATCCTGTAACACTTTCGGATGGGTCTGTAAGCACAGGATTTACGGAGACTCTTGCTGGACCTCTCGTGTTGTCTGCCGAAACATCGGGGGGCGGCGCTCTGAGTCACAGCGATACTGTTTTTGTCGGTCCGGATCTGCCGTCAGGAGCGATACCGATATCCTCAGTTATTCCTGACACTATCACTGCCAGCGGAAAGAGCCTTAGCAGTATTACAACAGGTCAGGTTTTGGATGCGTATGGAAATATTGTCGATGAACGCACATTGATCACCGTATCGGTTCCTTCTGGAACAATCGATAGTGATGATATGGATAATACTATTCCTGGAGTCCAGCGGGAAACGAGTATAAATGGCGTAACATCGGTGTTTATTGAATCGTCACTGACATCCGGTGAAGTGATAGTGGATTTTGAGAGTGTATCGGGCTCTGCTGCGGGTGCTGCTTCAATCTTCTTTGCTGAACCACCGGGTGTCGAATACGCTGGATATATCTCGCCGATCTTCATCGTTCCTGGCTCCGGCATAGAATTTAAATGTCTTGTGACGAATAGCAGCCCAACAGGGTCGTACCTGGACGTTTCAAGCAATATCTCATTCAACGATGGTACTGGGAACATCTTTAACGCAGTTTTGGCATCACCGGTCTTCCTGCATGGTGGTAGTACGGATACTCTGTATTTCGCGGAGACGACTCTTCCAGCCGGGTTTATCGGTGGGACGTATACTCCGGAAGTCAATCTGTCGGGCACCGATATTTATGACTCAGATTATTCGGCTGACTTCAACGCTGGCTCGAATTCGATAAGTGTTTCCAACATAGAAATAACCGGAATCACCGCATTCAGGACTGTATTGAGCAGAGGGGATACCACACGTGTCGACGTTACACTGGTAAACAATGGAGGAAGCCTCGCAATCATCAGGGACATTGTTATTGATTTTGCTGTCGGGAACTATTCCCTGACAGGCGATGTCGTCCCATCACTTCCCGACACGATCTATACCGGTCTTGAGACGACATATTCGATGTTTGTATACGTTCTTCCAAATTGCCCTCTTGGAATCGATACAATCGACGCATCTGTCCACGCTACTGTCGGTGGAATCAATGTTTACGACTATTCTGCTGATGAGTATTGTGAGACCTGGCTGATACAATCAGCTTCTCTTATCAGCTACGAACCGGGTTCGTTCGACCCCACTTCCGTCTCTACAGGGCAGGACCATTCGTTTTCTGTCATTATGAATAATCTGGGTCAGGCCCCTGTCATACTCGAAGAGACATCGACAAGGATATCTTTTGATGACGGAGTGACCATATACAGTGCACTGCTGGAAGATGAATCTGCCATACCAGGAGAAGGGTCGGCCAGGCTGAGTTTCCTCCAGGACAACATCTCGAGCAGTTTCATTCCCGGAAAATATCCGGTCCTCGTAGAGCTCTCCGGATTTGAAAATGGAGGTCTTTTCGATACCAGTATTGTTCTGGCTGATTCTATCGATATCGAGACACCGGCTTCACTCAGCTATATATCATCGACTCTTTCACCGATGACAGTCAGCAAAAACAGCTCCGTGACATTCCAGCTCGATGTGACCAACACCGGCGGAGCCGATGTTTATGTCGACGAGGCCGCATCGTATCTTACGTTCAATGACGGAACAACAATATATACAGCAAATGTTGATGCTGACAGGACAGGACTGATTCTGCCAGGAGAAAACACTTTCTATTTTGATCCAGTAGTGATCGCCCCAGGATTCGTTACCGGTATTTACACACCGCTACTACATATCGAAGGTCTGGAAAATGGACTAGATATAAGCGTTGATCCGATAGTTGCAGATGATGTGTCTGTAGAGGATCCCTCAAGACTCGCAATAAACAGCATCGATATACTGCCAACAGATCGGATGACGGCCGATCAGACGACAGGGAGAGCAGCTCTGATCAGGATTGAGAATAACGGCGAAGCTTCGGTCAGGCTTGATAGTCTTGATGTGAGGTTGTTCATAGGCAACCTTCCAGTCACTGGGCAGTACCAGATCAATCCTGTGGATTTTGTGGAAGGTGTCGAAATACTCGCAGGAGGGCAGCTCGACAGTTTCCATGTCTCGATCTCAGACGAATTGTCCAATAGTATGAATACCGGGACAGTAACGGTCGAATCGACCGTTTGGGGAACAGACCTGAACAGTTCTGACGAATTGATTGCAACGACCGAATATGGAGGTAAGGGTAGTTTTGCCGTTGAAACGGAAGCTGACCCGGTCATCACCGGCATCATTAGCTCGATAACCAGTGCTACGGTATCACAGACAAGAGACTGGAAGGTCGATGTAATAATTGAGAATCATGGAGAATCTGATCTGGATGTCGACCTTGATCCTCTTATTACGTACCTGGTTTTTTCCACCTCCAATGATTTTGATGTTATCTCTCCGGTGGAGCTTGCCGGAGGAGGGATGGTCCTGGAAGGTGGAAGCACTGATACTTTGAAGTATATCATCGACCTGACAGGATCGATTCCAGGCATATGCGAAATCAACGCTGAAGTCTCGTCGATGGAGATCAACAGTGGGCGCAATATTGGGCCGGTGAGTATGGTGGCAGGTTCCGGGCCAGAAGTGGAGATACAAACGACCGGAGTTCTGTCGATACTTGGTATAACGGGTTTTCAGGATCCCGTCACGATCGGACAGGTTGCTGAATGGGAAATTGAGATGTCGGTTCTAAATTCCGGCGGTTCCGCGTTGACAATAGATACCTCAGACCTCGATTCAACCAGGGTCCTTATTCCAGGTTCATCTGGATTTGTGATCGACCATCCTGCAGAACTTGAAGAGGGTGGCAACACACTCACTTCAGGAGAGTCCGGCACATTAAGATTCACAGTATCGACGACGGGAGTCGTTCCTCCTGGAAGAAGAGTGATATCCGGTCGAGTACTTGGTGTTGAAGATAATAGCGAGAATACCATATTTGCTGAACTGGATGAGACTGCAAGTACAGACTCAGTCGAGTTCGACCTCAGGGCAGACCCACAGTATTCAGTATCAAGCCTGAGTCCCCTGTCGGTAAGTAGCGGGACAGACATATCTATCGAACTGGAAATATTCAGCTCTGACCTTGATCAATCGACTCTGATCCTGGACAGGAACTTGACCACAGTCTGGTTTGGAGACACAGATGGAGATACTCTCAGAGCTTCGCTGTCGGCGGTGTCACCTGACCGGATAGATGGAGGCTCTGCTTCAAGACTGATTTTCAACAGTACTGAGGTCTTTGATGCACTGGACAGGCAGGCATACACGGCAGGTATCCATCTTGAAGGTTCTGAAAACGGGAATCCCTTTATTGTTGATTTAACTTCCACACCAGACCAGTTAATAGTAGAGGAAGCTCCTCAACTGAGCATAACGAGTATTGAGACTCCGTCCAGCGTGACAAGCGGCCTTCAGCCCACCTGGCAGGCATGGATGGTCCTGCACAATACAGGGGAAGCATCAGTACTTGTCTCTACTGATCCTGATAGTACAGATATTTCGATATCGATTGCGGGATTGGGTGACGTGACATCTGAGTATACGATAACACCGCCTGATCATCTCCAGGAATCCGGAACACTGGTTCTGGCCGGTGGGCAGATCGACACACTGGTATTTACTGTCGAAGTGACAGGTATTACTTCAGGGACTGCCCTGGTCAATGGTGTCGTGTCAGCGAGAGACATAAACAGTGGTGATCTTATCGACGATGATACGTTTACCGGTGGAGGAAGCTTCATGGCCGTGCAGGAGCCCGCTGTCCCCGTAATAATCTCATCAATATCAAGCGTCGATACTCTGACATCCGGGCAGAATACACCCTGGACCGTGATGCTGGAAATCGAAAATCAGGGTGGTGCTTCTTTGACATTAGCGCCTGACAGTACTTTCATATACGGAGATTATGCGTTGAGTATTCCAGTTTCCCCTGCCACCTTCCTTGAAGGCGGGATTTCACTGGCAGGAGGGGAAACGAAACATATGATCTTCGAGATAACGCCTACTCCAGATATTCCCGGAGGATATGATCTCGGGATAGATGCAAAAGCAGGATTCTTCGAAGATAACCGACAGACATATTTATATTCTTCTACTGAGGAAATGGGAATTGGTGGCACTGCGGTAAGAGTACAGATCCCTGGGCAGATAGAAATCCTGGCCCTGGAAAGTCTGGCGCCCAACACTCCAAGAGTTAACCGTGATCAGGACGTATCCATCGTCGTCGATATCAGAAATATCGGGGAAGCCTGTCTCGGGCAGGTAAATCTGACACTTGCCGGGGATGGCAGCTCGTCGGTGCTGGATTCACCCCTCGTTCTCAATAGACTATGTGGCGGAGAGACGTTGAGAGATACTTTCCATGTCCGAACTGCAGATATGACGGGGATTGAATCATTTGTTACATCTGTGCAATCGGCAGTCGATCTGAATTCAGGGGAAACTGGACTTTTCAATTCCGCAACCCCGATAGACGATACAGAACTGTTGGACATAGAAGATCAGGGTGCATTGCTTGTTACGTCCTTATTACCGTCACAGGCAGAGGTAAATGCCGGGCAGACGACTGACTGGGTAGTGAGAGTAGACTTGATCAACTCGGGTGACGCTCCGATCAGTGTGGAAGATCCGGCATCGACCGATCTGATATTCTCTATCGACGGAAATCCGCTTTCCGATTATCTTGTGATTCCTCCTGAAGAATTTGCTTCTGGATCAGCAGATATGGTCCTGGAGTCGGGGGAGGTCGATTCTTTCGTCTTTGTCGTATCATCAACAGGAATCGATACAGGTCAGGTCAGGATAGATGGTTCGATCAGGTGGTCAGATGAGAACGAACCCGCACGGGGGATTCTTGTCTCAACCGGTGATTCCGGGGTCAGGGTCAGAGAACCTTCTGGACTGAGGATCATCTCTGTGACAAGCGACGCTCCAAACAGTTCCATGTTTCCCAATACTTCGATTGTGAACACAGGTCAGGAATTCAGATTGACCGTAACAGTTGAGAATACAGGGGGAGATGACCTGGAACAGGTTGCGGTAGACCTTTTGACTAACGGCGACGCGATGATAACTCCTGACTCAGCTACTCCGGATCTGGCCTCAGGGGCCGAGGGTGATTTTATATTCCTCATCCAGTCGGGTGGTGCCGGAGTAGAGATACTTTCAGCCGGTATAACTACCGCGATATCTGTGAATACAGGAGAAGAAGTCCCCCCGATACAGGCCCTTGAATCGATAGAGAATCTTCAGGTCCAGGTTTCTGCGGTCCTTGTATGCGAAGTAGATATAACAGCTCCTCTTGGTGCAGTAGATGATACTGTATCGACTTTACAGGAATTTATTTTGACGGCTGCTGTGCGGAATATGGGAGAGGCCGGAGACGATGGTACGGGGCAGGTCACCCTGGAGCTTCCCCCTGGTTTCTCACGACTGTATCCAGACGCAGATTCCATTGTCAGATCGTTTTCGGTCGATGAGGAGATTGCCTGGACATTGAGAGCTACTGATGTTTCTGCACCTGTGCCCAGCCCAGTGACAGTTTTTGTCAGCCGACCCCCGAGAGATGTGAATATGATGGAGGAGGCTTTTGTCCTGCAGGCTGCCGATACGGAAAAAGTATATACCGAAGATGCTGCCAGCATCGATCAATGTGAGATAACGATAACTGCTCCTTCAGGAGCTGAAGATGGTGTGTTGTCAACGGGACAGACTTTCACTGTACGATCGGAGTTCATGCCTTCAATGAATTCCGGCTCCACATGGGTCGAACTTGCTCTGCCTTTCGGATTTTCGATAACAGGAAATGCAGTGGTTCTGACAGGCGATGGTACGGGAGAACTGAAGCAGGTCATCTGGACGGTCGAAACTGGTTCGGGTGCCTTGAGCGAAGTATCGCTCAATATTTCGACCGGAGGAATAGATATGAATTCCTCTATTGAATATTCGGGTTGCAGCGGCCTTCTGGATGTGACAGTAGTGCAGAACGCTCGGCTTGATTTGAATGCAATCATCGCCGGACCACCCCAGGCTGTCGAAGGAAAATTGTCTGTCGATCTACCCTTTACAGTGGAGGCCATGGTTACAAATACCGGTACCGCCGGTATCGATACGACAGGTGCACGTCTTGAAATCGAACTTCCTGATAACGCGGACTATTCAATTGCCCCAGGCGAGACTTTCAGAAAACCGTTCGAACCTGGACAATCCGTTACCTGGGATCTTATTGCTCCCGGTACTGCTGCTCCGCCAGGGATAATCGCCGTAAGGATCGCAGCCCCTTATCCAGTAGATGAAAACAGCAGGGAGGCGGTCGATACGGGGATCGACGAGATTCCGATAAGTGTTACGACTGAAGAAGGCGCGATTTCAATGCTTAATATATCTTCGGAAGATACTATTCCACCGTATGTCGTGCCGCAGGGAGCCGAAGGCGTGCCTGTTCTTAAGTTTATCGTGGCGAACAGGTCCGCATATACCGCGGGGCTTGATACCGCCTTTGTCAGCGTGACTGATGGTAGAGGAAATCTCCATTCTGATCCATCGAGATATGTGTCAGCGCTGTATATTGACGCAGAGGGGATCCAGTATGCTGCGGTAGCAGGAGAGAACAATCCTGTCCCATTACTGCCTGTTTCTGAGAAATATACTGTTGATCCTTCAGCTGACGGGATCATGAGCTGGGATACGATGATCGTCAGTATAGATATCGCTGACGGGGCACCCTCGGGTAGTCTTGGGCTGGAGTTGTCAACAAGTTCTGATGTAGTTTTCAGCAGAAGTGCCGATCAGGGTGCTATCGCGGTAGTCTGGGGTGCTGAGAACGATGATATAGCAGGACATTTTGAGACTGGTCCTCTTACTGTCATGGCTGCTGATTTCGAGGAATATGTACATAACTATCCCAACCCGTTCAAGGCAGGATCTGAGACGACAAAGATCACCTATTTCCTCACAAGCGATTCTTCGGTCAGCGTGATGATCTACGATCTGCTCGGATCACTTGTCTGGAAAAAGGACATTCCTGCCGGAGAACAGGGAGCTACCGGTGAAACTGGTGGGACCCTCTGGGAGATGGAGTGGGATGGCAGGAACGGGCGTGGTGAGATCGTGAGGAACGGTGTCTATATCTGTAAGGTACAGGCTGGCGGTAAATCCGCTTTGTTCAAGATAGCTGTAGCTAAATAGGTGTTGTGATGAAAAGGATCGTACTTACATTATTTGTATTTCTGGTTACCATGACTGTTCCCGGCATTGTCAGGTCGCAGGATGGAACGGGTGGGACGAGATCAATATTTACTCTGGGTGCCGGGTCCAGAGCGATCTCGCTGGGTGGAGCCTTTGTCGCTGTAGGTGACGACCCTTCGGTCGTCTATTATAACCCTGCAGCGCTTAAGCTTAATCCATACCCGTCGATAATGGTTAATCATATACAGTTGTTTTCCGGGTTTGCAGATGCCAGCTACGACTATTTCGGGCTTGCCTGGCCTACTTTGTCGATAGGGGCGTTTGGTTTTGGGTTGATGAATGTCGGGACTGGAGGAATCAGAGAATTTGACAGTTACAGTGTTGAGACTGGTGAGATCTCTTACAGGGAAACCCAGATGATACTTTCCTATGCTTTTGACCTTCCCTGGCAGAGATTCGGAAAGTTTAGTCTGGGAACATCAGTCAAAATATTAAACCAGCGTATTGGAGATTATTCTGATACAGGTACTGGCCTCGATATCGGACTTCTATATCATCAGGATATGGTCAAAGGCCTGGTTTTCGGATGTAATATCCAGGATATCGTAGGTGCAGAGACGAAGCTTGTGACGATTCCTGATAAGGTTGACAGGACGATCATGATAGGAGTGGGATACAATAAAAGATTCGAAAACGGATCTTCTATGAATCTCTCGGTCCAGATGGATATGCCTGAGAGGGATGATAATGATCTGAGGTTCGGCGCAGAATATAATTATCGTGAATATATCAGTTTCAGAGCCGGGTTCGATTCGGAATCGGTCACTGCTGGCATCGGGTTCACGTGGACCCGGTACAGTGGTGACTACGGTTTCTTCAGCAGGGAAGAGGCTGGAAGTTCGCATCCGTTCTCTGTTCAGGCGAGGATAGGCGATTCGCTTGAAGACAAGATGCGTACGGAGGAAGAAAGAAGACTGAGGAGCGAGGAACGAAGAATAGCAGAGATATTTGCCGAGAGAGTGGCAGAACATATCAGGATCGCTCAGTCCAATATTGATGATGAAGAGTTTGAAAAGGCTCTTGATGAACTCAAAATAGCTCTGGAATACGATCCAGAGAGTGAGAGAGCTGCGGAGATGATGAGTTCGGTAGAATCCAGGATCGTGGAGATTCAGACTGAAAAGACGCTGACAGCCGAAAAATCTCTTCTGATCAATCAGCATTTCAGCCTTGGGCTCAGGTATTATAGTGAAAACGAATATATCCTTTCAAGAGCCCAATGGAAGATTGTCCTCGAGATAGATCCTGGGAACAGTGATGCTTCGGATTACCTCACAAGGACGGAAGAGAAACTCGAAGAACAGATTGCACAGCACAAGTCAGCTGCAGGTGAGCATGAAAGACGTAACCAGTTGGCCGCTGCCCTTGGAGAATGGAATATAGTCAGGATGATCGATCCCTTAAACTCGGAAGCGCTTGCCGCGACTGAGAGGATCAGCTCGAGGATGGAAGAATTGGGCAGGAACTACAGGGCTGCCAACAGGCGACTTCAGACGATCGAATCTTTCGAGAGCGCGTTGAAGGCCTTTAGTGAAGGAAGATACGATGATTCAGCGATTCTTCTTGAGGAAATTCTGAGACGCCAGCCTGACCATGAAGAAGCACGGAATCTCCTGGATAGAGTCAGAAGGCGGATGACCCCGCTGACAGAACAGCAGGAGGAAGAGATCAGACAGCTGTACATACAGGGAATGAGACATTTCACGCATAAGGATTATCCGCAGGCTATCGCTGTTTGGGAGCGAATACTTGAGATCGATCCTGACAATGAAAGCGTGCGCAGGAATATAGAAGAAGCCAGGCAGAGGATAGACAAACTGAAATAGTCCGGAGAAATTTTTGACAGAAAGTATTCTTAAAGAGAAGACTGAATTTCAACTTAAGATCCCTGCCGATGAGAACAATCTCAGCGAAGTCAGGGATTTTATAGCTGATATATGTACACGTGCCGGTTTCAGCAAGCGCGAGACGAATAACACGAAACTTGCGATGGATGAGGCGTGTACGAATATCATCAAGCACGCCTACAGGGATATCGCAGGTGATATAAAGATAGAGGTCTTTGCGGAACCTGGAAAGATAGAGATCAATGTCTTCGACAAGGGCAAGGCTTTCGAGTGGTCGGATGTAAAGGATCCAGATCTTCAGCGTTATGTAGAGATAGGTAAGAAAGGCGGCCTGGGCATATATCTGATGAACAGGCTGATGGATGATCTGGACTACAAATCATCGGAACAGGGAAACAGGCTGTTCATGTCGAAATCCTCGGACGCCGGCCTGGGAATCTCGCAGTGGCCCCTGTTTACTTCTATAAAACCTAGATGGACTTCAACGCTCAGGTTCAAATTTGCGTTCAGAGCGGGGATGGGTCTTTTCAGCCTCGTTCTTTTTCTATGGATCGTTCAGTTCATCAACCAGGGGCGTGAAGTAGAATCACAAAGGGGACAAGCCTGGCTTGCTGTGAGCAACCTCGCGAGGGGGCTCGAATCAAAAAGCGAGAAGGCGATGATCCTTGATGATCTGTACGATCCCGAGTACAGAGAGATAAACGACTATATCCAGGACAGGATAGTGAAGCTTTCCGAGATAACGTATGTCCGGATCATTAATACTGATAACATGGTCGTTTCTTCCAGCCTAATGGAAGAATTCCAGCAGACATATGAGATGGAAGATGACCGCGCAATAATCTCGAACGATGGTAGTTGGTTTTCCGTGGCCGATACAGGTACTGAAGACATTGTGGAATTTCACTATCCTGTCATGCTTATAAATGAGGCGACAGATCATCCGGTCAATCTCGGACGGATCATGTTGGGTATTTCCAGGCATGTGATAGAGGGGAATATTCATGATCCGAGACCACGTACCACTCTTATTCTGGCCGGGATCCTGCTGGTCGGCCTGGCTCTTATCTATCTACTCATATCGGTCTTTATCAAGCCTATACAGGACCTTACTGATGGAGTTAGAGCCATCGGCGAAGGAGCTCTGGAAGATGGGATACATATAGAAGGTCCAGAGGAAATAGGAGCCATTGCCAGCGCATTCAATGAGATAACGGCGAAATTCAGAGATGCTCAGAAAAATGTAGTAGAACAGGAACGAATGCAGAAGGAGATGCAGGTAGCTCAGGAGATACAGCATTCACTTCTGCCCGCGAAAGTTCCTGATATCAAAGGATATGATATTGCCAGTCTTTACCGTGCCGCCAAGGAAGTCGGAGGGGACTATTACGATTTTGTGAATGTGGGTGAGAATTCACTCGGTGTCGTTGTTGCTGATGTTTCCGGCAAGGGCGTGCCTGGGTCGCTGGTCATGACTATGATAAGGACGGCTCTCCGCATGGAAGCGAGAGGTAGTCTCTCGGCTGCTGAAGTAATGTCAAGGATGAATGATTTTGTTACCGAGGACATGAAGAAGGGGATGTTCGTTACGATCTTCTATCTGATTCTCGATTCCAAGAACAGGATCATAAGTTACGCGAGTGCGGGGCACAACCCGATGATACTGTTCAGGGCCGAAACAGATGAGACGTTCTTCCTTAACCCGAGAGGGTTCCCGGTAGGTATCAGTCTGCCTGATGACACATTGTTCCGCCGGTCGATCGATGTGGAGAAAATCAAGCTCAAGAAAGACGATATGCTTCTTATATATACTGATGGTGTTACGGAAGCTATGAACGATGATAGAGAGCAGTACGGGGAAGATCGGTTGATAAAGCTGATCAAGGAGAACGGGAAATATCCTCCCGAAAAATTCATGGACATCCTCAACGAGGATATCAAGGAATTCACGGGCGATTTTCCGCAGAATGACGATATAACAGTCGTGGCCATCAAAGAAAAGATGATGGCCGATGATATATTGTTCGGTATAAGGAAGAAGCTGTTGGATCTGGTCGATGTCGAGGGATTGACTGTCGCAGAGGCTTGTTCGAGGATGAACGTATCTCCATCAACATTTTACAGGTACAGGAAACGTCTGGCCGAGATGGGCGAGAGGGGACTAAAAAATAAGACTCTTCGTGAGGAACACGAGATTAGAAGAGTGAGCATCGAGCAACGTAAATATATTCTCGAGATCATCAGGGCCAATCCCAAGTACGGTGCCAAACGTATTGCCACGGTCTTCAATGAGGGTAAGAACGAGAAAAACATCCTCAGCCCCTCGCTGGTCTACGAAGAACTCAAACGGATGCGTCTCAATACATATGAAAAACGGTTGGAGTATCTCAGGAGAAACAGATTTATCTCGGAGGAACAATATCAGGCGCTTCTCAGTGGAAAACAGGGACATGTCCAGCCTGTTTCTGCCAAAGAGGGATCCGATCGAATCGGGGGGACGCAAATCTCCGAGGATGGGACCACCATCGAAGAGAAAGCGGTTCTTCCAGAGCCGGATATGGACCTGCCGGAGGACCTTGTCGCCGCCGGTCCAGCTGGATCGGATGATCATATCGATGATGGGATTGTAAAAGAAGCTGCAGCAGTAGGGGAAAAACCTCCTGCAATGCCACACGATCTTCCAGCTCCTGCGGATGATATTAATGAACGGGGAGATATAGAAAAGATCCTGTCCGACATCCTTGCCCCTGATGGTGGAGAAGGGGCTGTTGTCAGGATCGAGCTGGAGGAATACAGGGATGGTATAACAGTTTTCAGAGTGACCGGTCATCTCGATTCATCCTCCGCTTCCGACCTGGAAACCGTCATAGAAAACGTATTTGAATATGGATGCAGGAAGATCATTGTCGATCTGGCCGAAGTGTCATATATCAGCAGTGGTGGATGGGGAATATTTACAGGCCGAGTAAAAGTATTGAGAGACAGTGGAGGAGACGTCGTCCTTGCAGGAATGTCGCCGGAAGTCTTCGATATCTACGACCTTCTGGGATTTCAGGATATTATAATGCACTGTCAGACTATCGGTGAGGCAGTCGATTTTATCTCCCTTCCTTTTGACGAAAGGCAGAGGAAACTTCATGCAGCTACTCCGGGAGCTGAAGATTCCGGGGAGATGGAGATCAGGGTATCATCTATGGGAATGGATCTCGGTGAAGAAGAGACCAGCCCATGGACACCACTGACTGTAGAAGCCGGAACAGTGGGAGAAGCTGGAGAGATAACGGTGTTAAATCTCAATGGAGTCATCGATACTGTCAGTTGTCTCAAGCTGAAAGGGATAATGAGCGAACTCATATCCAATGGTACGTATAAGCTCCTGGTCGATATGTCTCGTGTCGAATATGTAAGTAGTGCCGGATGGGGAGTATTCGCTTCCCGGATAGATGACTTGAGAGGATGGGGTGGGGATATAAAGGTGTTCGGGATGGATCCCGAAGTGGACAGCATATTCCATCTCCTCGGATTTGATGTTATAATGCGGTCTTTCAGCATTATGGCTGAAGCGATCGAGGACTTCAGTGTTCCAGTGGGAAGTTGGATGGAGGCAGGTCCTGCAATGCCTGAGATGTCTGGTAATTCATCCAAACCGGTCGATCATTCTTCCATCCAATCAGGTGAGGAAAATATCGAGACTGCTCTTAGAGTGGAGATATCAAGGAAAGGATCACCCGAAGGAGATTCGGTCATCCTGATCCTTGGCGGAGCGATAGACGCAGCAACGACGTCGAAATTTGAAGATTATCTTGAAAGGGCTGTATCAGAAGATCCAAAATACTTCATTATAGATCTTTCAGAGGTCATATACATCAGCAGCAGTGGGTGGGGAGTTATAATCAAATACATGCAGAGGATCACAGGCAGGGCTGGCAAAATCGCACTCTGTGGTATGACTCCTGCGATATTCAAGATTTTCAGGGATCTTGGGTTTGAACCCCTCGTACCGAACTATATTGATGTGGAAAAAGCGATCGCCGAACTCTCCGCGCCAGGTGTAGAAGAACATGAAGATGATCTCGAAGGTCAAGAAGTGGTAAGGGAGATTGAGAACCGGGAGCAGGCAGGCACAGGAATCGGGAATGAGGTCGCCGGGGAAGAATCAGATATCGATCCGCAGGAAGCCAGTTATGAAGATGGCCCGGAAGTGGGCCATCCAGGTGTATCACCGCTTCAGGTCGGACATGAGGATAAAATGACAGAGCTGGAAGTGGAGCTTGACCTTGAGAACGGTTCAAATAAGACTAAGGACAAAGACAAAAACATACGGTCGATGGGCTGGAAGGAATACGGCAGAAAATTGAGTAGACGGAACAGGAAGAATAAAAAGGATTAAACAAGTGAAACGTTTTGCGGTAATGACAATGAAAGGCGGGACAGGGAAAACCACTACGGCGATCTCGGTGGCCCACGGACTGTCACTGAGCGGTATGCGCGTATTACTTGTTGATTGTGATCCACAGCGTAATTCGGCTGTCACTTTCGGAGTTGCTGGGAAAAAAGGCCTGGACAACCTGCTCATGACCGGGGATGTTGAGATCATCCAGGTGAGGGAGAACCTGTTTCTGATCGATTCTGGAGGCAGAAAACTGGTGGAGGTCGAACTTTCCCTGGGACGTAGGGAGAACCGCGAAAGCAGGCTGAAAGAGGCGCTGAGAGACCTGAAGGGCTGTGATTACGTTATGTGTGATTGTCCACCCTCGATGAATCTTATTAACATAAATGTCCTGGCTTTCTGTGATGAGTTGATAGTGCCGGTAGCGATGGATTATCTCTCCCAGGTCGGGGCTCGCCAGACCATGGAGACGATAGATGAGATAAAATGGGTAACCGATAAAAAACAAATAGAATATAGGATATTGCCAACCTTCTATGATGGCAGGACAAAGATATCGAAACAGGTTTTGGATGATGTAAGGGAACACTTTGGGGACAAGGTCTTTGAGACTGTTATCAGGATCAATACTGCCCTCAAGGAGGCCCCGGGATCGAACATGACGATTTATGAACATGCGCCACTGTCGCGAGGAGCATTTGATTATTACAAGCTTACAGAGGAGATAATGTCCGGGGAGAATGGAGAATAATCTGGAATCATAGAATAATTTCAGATGAGAACGGTTGCCATTCTGTTATATACTATCAGTGGCCGGAGGATGGACTTGGAAAGTTTTGAACTGAGAGAAGAGATACGACACGACGGAAAGACCTATTTTCTCCAGACGAGTTTCGTGGTCGAGGAAAAGGAGATCAGAAGCGCGTTCTTCAGGAACGGTACTATCTTTGACGAAGTACGGAAAAAACTCGACGAACTTCCTTCCAGCGAACTGCTAAGGGAAATTACCAGAGAAACACACGGAAACAGTAAAAAGAGGTTCCAGTTTCTACTTGATGCGCGTGACAGGTTGAAGAGTTCGAATGAACCGGCAGCTCATCTGAGGCTTGCCCAGGCACTGGCCAGACGAAACCTGCATGAAGAAGCCATAGCTGAAGCGGAATCTGCTCTCGGCAAGGGAGCTACCGATTCAACTCCATATATGATAACCGGGACAGCATGGTATATGCTGGGTGACTATGACAGCGCGTACGAGGCCGTTAAAACCGGTATTGGAATAAGCCCTGATTATCCGGATATTCACAATCTTCTTGGCAGGATCTACCTTAAGCGGAAGATGTGCAGGAGTGCAGTGGATTGTTTCAGAAGAGCAATAAACCTCAACCTGTATTATGGCGAGCCATACCTCAACCTCATCAGGGCCTATC
>JAHOYU010000129.1 GCA_019038625.1 Candidatus Latescibacterota bacterium
AGTCTACACTGTCGCGCCCGAGTTTGATCCATGCCAGTCCTCTGGCCCCCGTCTCCTTTACGGATTTTTCAAGTTTCTTGATCTGACTGTTGGAGAAATCTACACCTTTTTCGAAGGAAATAGCCCTGACCACTCCTCCATCCTCTATTACGGAACTGAAAGCATTGAACTCACTTTCCCTGAACATGTCGCTACAATCCGATATTTCCAGGTCGAACCTCAGGTCTGGTTTATCCGTACCGTACCTCACCATGGCTTCGTCATAGTCTATTCTCGCGAAGGGGATCTCGAGTTCAACCCCCATAGTCTTCGAGAAGACATCCCTTACGAGTATCTCGGCAAGTGCAAAGATATCATCCTCCGATATGAAACTCATCTCGATATCGATCTGAGTGTGCTCGGGCTGCCTGTCCGCCCTCAGGTCCTCGTCTCTAAGGCAACGGGCGAGTTGAAAATACCTGTCAACTCCAGAAACCATCAATATCTGTTTGTATAGTTGAGGACTCTGGGGAAGAGCGTAGAACTTGCCTTCATGCAATCTTGACGGAACGAGGTAATCGCGGGCTCCTTCAGGCGTCCTCCGGACCAGCATGGGAGTCTCGATCTCAAGAAATCCCTTTTTGGAAAGATGCTCCCTGACGGCGAGAACGAGTTCATGCCTCAATTGGAGTTTACGCTGCATAGAGTCCCGTCTCAGGTCGAGATACCTGTACCTGAGCCTGAGATCATCGTTAGCCTTTCCCTTGTCCGAGACATTGAATGGAGGCACCTTGCTTCTGTTGAATACTTCCACCGCTGAAGCCTCGATCTCAATCTCACCGGTGGCCATGTCGCGGTTCACCATATCAGCAGGCCTGAGTCTTATCTTCCCCTTCAGGGCAATGACATCCTCCGCTCTCAAAGACCGGATCAATCCATGGAGTTCAGGAGTGTCGGCTTCGACTACAGCCTGGACAAGGCCAGTCCTGTCCCATAGATCGAGAAAAGTAAGTTCTCCGAATTCTCTCACTTTCCTTACCCAACCGGCCACAGTCACTTCTCCACCCTCAAGGCCGGGTCCAAGTTCTCCACATCTGTGGGAACGCTTCCAGTCGTTTCCCATATGATAGATTTTTGGTCCATCCACTATCTGGTCACCTTTCATCCTAGGATATCGGCGAGCCCGTCCATCGACACTTCCATCTGCTCACCTGTTTCCATATTCTTTATCGTCGCTTTTTCTTTTTCAAGTTCATCCTGACCTATGAACACCGAGTAGCGGGCCCCGGCTTCAGACGCGGTCTTCATCTGTTTCTTCATCGCCCGCCCTGAAAGTTCGCAGACTACATGAAAACCTTCCTGGCGCAGCCTGCCAGCCAGTTCCATCACCCTCGAGATCGCCGATTCGTCGGCGACTATGAAGAACGCGTCTGGTGGTTTCTGTGAAAGTTCATCCAGGGCCTTCTCCGGGAGATTCTCAAGAAGCCTTTCGATGCCGGACGAAAACCCGATTGCTGGAACATCTCCTCCCCCGCAATCTCTGGCAAGCCCGTCATAGCGTCCTCCTCCACATAA
Source organism: Candidatus Latescibacterota bacterium (assembly GCA_019038625.1). Lineage (NCBI taxonomy): Bacteria > Pseudomonadati > Candidatus Latescibacterota > Candidatus Latescibacterota bacterium. Next base: position 1,555 of record JAHOYU010000129.1, read on the forward strand.
AGCGTTCTGTCCGCCCAACTCCGGATGAAGGATCTCAAAAGCAGTCCTCGTATAGTAATCCAAACCCCTGACCAGGAGAGGGTCAAGGACGAAATCGATTCCAATATCAGTCAAAATCCTCTGCAGTTGCTTGAAATGGTCTTCACACTCCACACAAAGATGATCGGTTATCACAGGGAGCTTCTTTTTCACTTCGACACATTCCTTGCAGTCAAATATCCTCATGGGATTTGTCAATGCCCTTTCGCTGCAATCAACACAGAGTTCACCCTTGAGTCCTTCCAGCGCACTGACAAGGATCTTTCGGAATCCCGGCCTGCAGACAGGACAGCCGACTGTGTTCAACGAGACTTCCAACCCCTCGAATCCGAACAGCCTGTACACTTCCAGGCTTATCTCTATCACTTCAGCATCGATAGCCGGATTCGAGCTTCCGAGAGCTTCGATACCAAACTGGTGAAACTGGCGATACCTTCCAGCCTGGGGCCTGTCATATCTGAACATCGGCCCGATGTAGAAGAAACGGGTTATCCCTCCACTGCGGTGGAGTCCATTCTCCAGAAAGGCTCTCATCACTGGGGCTGTGTTCTCGGGTCTGAGGGTCATGGCCCTCCCCTTCTTATCCTCAAACGCATACATTTCCTTTGAGACTATATCGCTTCCCTCACCAACAGCCCGGACAAATAATTCCGACATCTCAAATATCGGAGTCCTTATCTCACTATAACCATATCGCTTCGCGAGGTCGGCCAGCCTGGATTCGATTCCGGCCCACCGGGCCATAGTCTCTCCATAGAAATCCTGTGTCCCTCTAGGTTTCTTGAATCTCATCTTTTAAACCTCTTCCGATCGATCTCTTTTTATCTTTTTCATATTCCTCAATATTGTAAACAGCGACCCCGCCATTATCCCGGCAATATCGGCAAGAAAATCGAAAAAACTCGAATCTCGCCCGGGAATATAACTCTGATAAAGTTCATCAAGGCCACCGAGGCCTACTCCCGTCGCGATAGTCGCGAAAAGAAGGGCCCATCTGAATCTTCTGTTTCCATAATTCAGCCCCCTGAAAAACAGTACGGCCAGAATCGCATACTCCGAAAAATGTACTACCTTGTCCGTCCCCTGGGGAAATTTCATATCTCCTGGAGTGACGTCGGGGATTGATGACAGAGAAAAAATCATGATCACCCAGATCAATAAAGGCAACCATCTCTTGCACAAGTCCACAGGGCGATCCTTTCATTCACTGCCATCGGGCTATCGCGTATCGTGGTAATATAGCCGTTCCAGGCAGTTTCTTTCAAGGCAGATAATAAATAATCTCATTAAGCAGGGAATCGGGAAAATCTCCCGGGATAGTGTGCGAATGTTCCGCAAATTCAACAAACCCGCCTATACCGATCCGATGAAGATCGTGGGCCAGAAGGCCATCTGCGCGAGCAGTTATCACTGGCAGTCTTGAAAGAAACCCCTTCTTTTTCCATTGGTCAACACCGTTTCCGGTAGCAAGGACAAGATCAACAGCCTGTCGCCCCGTGTATCTCACCTCAAGAACACCTTCTCCGCCTTTTCCCCGCGCCAGCAGGTTCCGGTAGCTGTCAAGGGTCAGACCTCCACCGACATATTCCCCGAATATGATTCCGTATATGACCTCTTCGTCACACTGTCTGCATCCGGCGAAACATACTCGATCACGCAAAACCCCGTCTAAAAGACCATTCTCCAGCAGGGCACCCGCGGCAGAAAGATATCCGGAAGCTGCACCCGGAAATGGAAAGATATACTTCCCGGTCTTCAGGTCATCCTCAGTAGAGTCTTTACGGACCAGTACTACTCCCCTGGAATAATAGTTACCCCCCCGGTGCGTAGCAAGAAGGGAAAGCTCCATACCACCGCCGGAGGAAAAAGCCATGTACTGAAGAGAAGTGAGAAGATAAAAATCGCAACCCTCTGGCTGGCTGTCCCCGGAAAAGTAATGCCAGCTGACATTTCCTCCGTCCCTCTCCCTTACAAGGGATGCGAATTCATCCAGTACCGCCGAACAGCGGGACGAGTCGAAAGCACTCACACCCACACGGACCGGAACATGCCCCATATAATCGGGTTCAAAGAAAAAAGCAGCAATAGCCAGTAGTATGATTACGACGAAAGCGGCGATGGAACTCCTTCTGTCATGGTAGGAACTCCCCTCATCTATTCTCGGGACCCTGTCCTTCATCTTCCGCCCCCTCATCCTTTCCTGATCCATCGGACCGACTTCCTGCGGCTTCAGTGATAGTGATCTCGAACACTTCTACATCCAGATAATACTTTTCCACTCCCTGAGGCACGATGACCTCGGGTTCCAATCTGTAGGTCCCCGGTTCTCTCGTAGTAATATTGAGGATTACCGAGATATCGTCCGATACGATTTCCCTGATTATATCCTCGGGCCCCTCTATCGTCAGTGAGACGACTTTTGGAAAATAATCGACAAACATCTCGTTATCGTCCTGAAGGAGGGTCGGAGGAATATTAGCAAGAATCCTGGTTGCTTTTTTCCTGACCTCCATTTCGATCAATATTTTCTCCGGAATCACCGAGATGCTTCGTCCGTCTATGATCAGGCCTGTCTCCTCGGTGATCTTCCCCCGTCTGTTGCGTATGTCTACTTCCTCTGTCGTAAGGAAGTTGATACTCGATACTATGCTCGATGCACCACGAATATTCACCCTCGCCGGGATAACAACCGGAGTGTTCATAATAATAATATCCTCCGGAATCTTTCCCTTGTAAGCGATTCTCACGGGAACCAACTTCGTGATCACCCGCTCGAAATTAAGTACCAGTGTCTTGGGATTGTCTATCGACACATTTCTCGGATCGAAATCCTCCGGTAGATTAAGCACACCGGCAGAAAGAGGAATATTGACTATTCCTTTCCTGGCCATCGAGAGATCGATAGTCGCTTTCGACCGGCCGAACAACCGCAGCTTGAGGAGACTGCTCCTCGGCCCCCTGACCGTCACCTCTATCGATTGGGGAACGTCGTGGATTATCGTCAGGCTGTCAGGGATACCCGTAAGCATCAGCGGGACCCTGAATGACTGATTCTCCCCCTGCTGAGCCGTGACATGAAGCCAGAGAAAGACTGCAAAGATCAGGGAAATGATCTTCGCCCCGGGGTTTCTGACAAGCACTTTATAAAAATCCTCGAATTTCAATCCATAACCTCATTCTGCCTTTAAGCAGGATTTTATCTTACTATCTTCAGTTTCTGACCGGGCCTGATCCTCGACCCATCTTTCATTCCATTCATGGCCATAATATTGTTTACACTGACGCCGTACTGCCTTGCGATCTCCCAGAGGGTCTCGCCTCGTGAGACTGTATGGGTCAACATCTTTCTCGGCTTCACACCACTGTCAGCGGGCGGGTTCTCGAGCAGGTACTCCACGATTCCAGCGGCAATACCTTTCGCCATCTGCTTCTGCACCTTTTTCTGTTTTATAAGTGACAGATCCTTTTTGTTCGACAAATACGCGACTTCGACAAGGACAGATGGCTTCTGCATCCCCCTGAGGATGACAAAGTTTGCCTGTTTGATCCCCCTGAAACGTATGGGGTATCCGCCACTGATATTCGTAGAGATCTTCTCGGCAAGTATACGACTTCTTTCCAGATCCTTGTAGCGGCCCATATCGGCGAGTATATATTTGGCCAGATCATCGGTATCTTCGGCCTGGTTGCCCATCTCTAGGATCATGTTTTCCCGTTCGGCTACTGTCTGGGCGTTCTCGTCCAGCGCTCCCTCGAGCGACAGAAAATAGACTTCCGACCCCCTGATCCTTGACGACCTGTTTCCGTTGAGATGAACGCTGACAAAACAGTCCCCCCCATAGTCCCTCGATATCTGGACCCTGCGACCCAGACCGACATCGTAATCTCCTTCCCTCGTCATGACAGCTTTGAACCCCTTGTTAGATTCTATCTCACTGGCTATCATCCTGGAAAGAGTCAGGGCCAGGTTTTTCTCCATCACACCACCCCTGGCACATACACCGGGCTTGCTGCCGCCATGCCCGGGATCTATAATGACAACGAAATCCCCGCTACGGGCAACATTTCTCGCTGTCGCTACCTCCTGCTCCTTCTCGATCGCGGAGATCTTTCGTTCGAGGTCGAGGACGATCCTGTGCGGATGAATCTTGTTGGGATCGAGGGCAAAATGCTTGAACCTGGTCGGGGCCGGCAGGTCGAGGACCACCTGGACACTCGATCTGAGGCGATTTACCCTGATCCGGGTGATTACGCCGTCTCCGACTTCGATCTTTCCCAGTTTTGACGCGATTCGTCCGGAAGGTATCTCTATTACGATTCTGTGAGGATCTGTCAGCACTCTCGTCTTGTAGGTACACTGGCTGCTCATGTCCAGAACGACCCTTGTATGGTCGGGCGCGGTCCAGCTCCTTATCCTGTCTACCTGTCTGCGTGAAGAAACCGGCTCCGCGTGAAGAGTCGCGGTGGCCGCCGCCAGCATCACAAGGGAGACAATGATCTGGATCCTGATTGCCTTGATATCCGGTCTCACGCACCGCACCTTTCAAACACTGAACGAGTGAACAATTTTTCAGGACAAGTCTATTCTCAACACGGAATTATGACAAGAAAAATAACCAGTTTTTGCAGGAAGATATCTTATCAGTCATAATACACATCATCGGGGATGATGTAATTGAGCGGATTTCTGTGATCCTTGCGGAAGAGAACTTCGTAATGAAGATGTGGGCCCGTGGAACGGCCCGTATTTCCAACCTGCCCAAGGGTCTCAGCGCGCTTGATCTTCTGGCCTCTCTTAACGAGGATCCTCGAGAGATGAGCATACCTTGTCTTGAACCCGTTCCCGTGATTGACCTCGACAGTCAACCCCATCGAACCGTTCTTTTTTGCCATAGTGATTATTCCATCAGCAGCTGCCATTACAGGCGTACCTGTCCTCGCAAAATAGTCCAGGCCTTTGTGGAAAGTTATCCTGCCAGTAAAGGGGTCCATCCTTCTGCCGTAGTTGGAGGAGAGGAACCCGCCCTTCAACGGTCTGATCGACGGAGTACAGTTTCTTATTTCGACTTCCTTCTCAAGAATATCCAGGAGCTCTTTATAGCTTTCCTTCTGGAGGACGGATTGCCGCACTATCCGGTCGATATCCTTCCTCAGGCCGGAAAAGACCCTGTCAGTCGCACTGAGTTCCCTGTCGATCAAGCCAGGCTCGGGACCACCGATCCCGACCTGCCAGACATCAGCTGAAATAGGATCGAGATTGGCCATAAGCCTAGCCCTGTTCTGTAGTTCCAGGTTTACAGCCATATTTCCCTGCAGATTATCGACTTCCCTCTCGAACCTTTCCAGCCTGGCCATCAGTCCTTCGTTCTCTAACTGTAACTGAATCAATTTCTCCGATTCCGCAACCGCCCCGGAATATTGAGTAGCCATGATTATAGTGGATAAAACAAGGGCAATGATAAACGCCGCCGAGCCGAAAGCAAGGTAACGGTGTATTCTTATTGATTTTACGCCGGCGTTTCCTCTCCGAACGTATAGAAATGTAAAATACCTGTCCATCCTGAATCTTCCCTGTCCTGCTGAATAGTCCTGTATTTTTGTCGTATCAAACTAATTTCAATACATGATGAAGTCAAGGAGAATTTACCGGTTATACTTGCAAGGCGTGTTCCACAAAACAGATAAAAAAAGAGCGGGGCCGACAAGCCCCGCTCTGAATCATTCTAAATATCAGATCTACTCCTGCACATAGCCCCTGAGATACTTGCTTCGGGTGCTGTGACGAAGTCTTGTGATGGCTTTTTCCTTGATCTGGCGAATCCTCTCGCGGGTAAGGCTCATCTTCTTGCCTATCTCCTCGAGTGTAAGTGGTTCTTCCCCCTCAAGGCCGAAATACAGACTGAGAATAGTCCTTTCCCTGTCTGTCAGAGTGGCGAGAGCCTTCTGCATATCGTCGCTCAGAGCGTTGACATAGGTCATCTCATCGGGAGGAGCCTGCGTGTCGTCAGCCAGATAATCGACCAGTGAGTTCTCTTCCTGGTCGTTGTTGAAAGAAGCATCGAGAGAAAGATGGCTATTCGCGATCTTCATGGTATCTCTCACTTCTTCCTTGGACAAGTTCAGCTTTGCGGCAATCTCTTCCACTTCCGGAGCTCTGCCGAGTTCCTGGTCGAGCTGCCTCGATACCTTTCCGATCCTGTACAGCGTTCCCGCCCGGTTAAGGGGCAGCCTGACGATCCTCGACTGCTCGGCCAGAGCTTGAAGCATGGCCTGCCTTATCCACCATACCGCATAGGATATGAACTTGAACCCGCGTTTCTCATCAAACCTCTTTGCAGCCTTGATCAATCCCATGTTGCCTTCGTTGATAAGATCCGCAAGGGACAGTCCCTGGTTCACGTATTGTTTTGCTATGGAAACCACGAACCTCAGGTTCGCTTTGACCAGGTTGTGCAGAGCCGACTCCTCGCCATTTCTTATTCTGCAAGCGAGATCCCGCTCCTGCTCTCTGGTTAGTAAAGAAGTATTGTTTATCTCTTTAAGATAAAGGTCCAGACTCTTCTCTCCCAAGTAATCTCCGTCTCTTCCTTCCGGATACATTATTTTCATCCCCCAGGCCTGACCCTAAAGATCAGGCAGTTATGCAAAGGCAGCCGCCGCTCTCCACTATCTTCCACACTGTTACCTTC
>JAHOYU010000130.1 GCA_019038625.1 Candidatus Latescibacterota bacterium
TTCTATAGGATTATTGAAATAGTACCTAGGTTAATACGATTAATTTGGGTGCTGATTATAAAACCAGAATCTCTAGTGTTCAGGCTGAAAAACAAGGACAATGGTTACTCAATATTAGGACCGTATACATTTCTTATAATAAGCTCATTTATCGGTAACTATGTTCGTAGCTTTAATATTCCTATAACAAAAATAACACTACTTACGTTAATGAACTTGTCTATAAAAGAAATTATTATTAGCAGTATCCCATTAGTCATAAACATATATATTCTGGCTGTTATTCTTTCTAGCATATCCTTGAAGGATAATATCAAAAACAGACAATTGAGAATGCAAATGTATATCTATTTCTTTTCACTGGGATTATTCAACTACTTATTTATTGCACTGGTGTTTAATGTAGTGTTTCAAAAGGGATCATTTGAAAGCGGATGGGCAATGATAGGGTTTGTAGAGGATTATATCATACCTCTATGCATAGTACTATGTATGATCGTTCCTGGCATATCACTCTGGAGGTGTATAAAGAAATATTTCAATATTAAACTGAGCAAAATTAAATATATTATGCTTTCTGTTATTTGTGTCTGTATTGTGTTCTTATCGCAATCAGTTATGGTTGCTTCTTATATTCAGCCAGTAAATGTAAATGTATGGGAAAAGCTTGGTATTATATTTCCTCCAGAACAACCTGAAGTTGAATTAATGGGAAGTTTACTCTCATTCTCTGCAAGTCCAGAGGGAAATGTAACGGCTGTAATTATATTGCGTAATATTGGGACGGTTGACTGTATATTGGATAAAATTTCAAGTGATATTGTTGATAACAAAAATCGACGGTTGAAAAATGGTAATATGCATTTATCTGAGTGGGAAGATCCATCAAAACATATTCTCAAAATTGCACCCAAGGAATGTAAATGGGTAATTCTTAAAGGTAAAGCACCTTCTTTAAAGAACAATAAGTTAATTTATATTCGATGGGTAGATGTTGAAGGTGCTGCAGTAATTGAGAAGGTTATTGTCCAGTATCAAGCTTCTATATATTTATCTGATATTAAATAATTCGTGTAAGAATCCCTATGCTCAGAACAGATAAAAAGTAGAATTGCCACCTTCGACGGACTGAACGTTAAGTCTCGATACTGCATCTCCGGATTCAGCGAGTGAACTGGTAGTGTCTAGAGTTTTTCGCACTTTCTCTTGAGAGGCTCCGTAAGCTCCCCACTCCAAAAACATTTATTGGCGAGCATGCCCCTCCTGAAAATTCCATCCATGGATTGATTAAATATCGTATTGGCTTTCGAGAGCTGTGAGACAGCAGTATCGCACACCGATCCAATCGAGTGTTGGGGGGAACCCATGCTAGTGAGGCTGGAGGTATCCGTCTTAGTGAAGCAAATTGATAATTTAGAATACATGGTAATGTGAAGATCATTATAGTTACTTCTTTAGAATAGTCTTCACATTCGTGTCTTCCATAGCATTATCTGTTAGTTGATATCCAAGTTCACGATATGCTTCGAACTGACGTTCATTAAAGAACTGATCGCCTGTACTTTGATCAGGAAAACTAGGGTATTCTGCACTGTAGCCATATACGTCAGCTGGAAGATCTGGTACAAGTGTTGTTTTAATATATATCATATGACCTTCATCACCGTTATTGTAAGTAATAGTCGCAATTGCGTATCCTCGCTTCGCTAACTTGGAACTGCCTTCCTTTGAATCAGAATCAGCAGTTTCTGGTACCAAACCATCCAACGAACGACTTGTGTTTTCAAAACGGATTCTTACACGAAAATCTACTCTTGCTCTTTCAATCACGTTTGCAAGATCACCGAAACTGAAACTTGGGTCGGCGGATCCATCCGCTAGGATGATGAGCTTAACTTTACGTCGCAACAATTCATAAATACCCGTGTTGTCGAAGTGGCCTCCATCTGTAAGTTCTAGAAACATTGCATTTTCACTGAAGCCTCGGCCTAGGAGTGCTTTAATACCTGGAACGATCATGTTGGGTTCATCTGCAGACTCCGTACTGCGGATCCAGTATCCTAGCCGAATATTTAGAAGTGTCATCAATGCTGAAACAAATCTGCCACGCGTCGGTCCTCGTCCGCAGCTACCGGTATTTGGATTGGCTGCCGCTGCCGATATAGCCATAGCGGATGCCAACGTCATCCCACGCCTACGAAGCCATTTCCATCCTCCGGCAAAACTCGTAGTAGGCCACCATTTAGTTGCGTCGGAGCCACAGTATAAGCGTGACAAAGTAAAGCTATGGCCGCCACGGTCACGATATTTACGCACTGACGAATCGATTAATACAAGATTGGTATTGATTAGGTGATATGGTCGACCTGTGTGTATCTTATGGAGTAATTGTTTTTCAGCCTTACGAGCTTGATTCCAGGTTCCTGTATCGATTGCCACATCGTCTGGCATGAACAACTCCATCAATCTATCGCGATACATCCGGTGATGGCCAGTGTTATTGAGTTTAGAAGTAATGCCCACAAAGAAAGCGATTCCAAGAACAATATATATACTCCAGTGAATCCCTTGTGCCGATTCTGGAGTCTTGTTGATTAGGATGATAGAATATGCTCCAAGAATTAATCCGTAGATAAGGGCCCCGGCGGCGAATTGTGGTAAAACTGTTTTGATCGGGTGCCGCTTTTTCTCCTTTGAACCATTACTTTTCATTAATACAGTTACGAATCCGACGATTGTACCGATACCGGTAAGGCCTCCGGCAATCCAAACTCGCAGTCCGCTTGACACTAGTGGAACAGAACCGATGATCGCAAAGGATATTGCTAACCCCCATATAATGCCTATGAACTTTTGACCTGATACGCGAAATTTGTATTTACGTGTTCCGGACAATGAATACAAGAGTGCGCACACAGCCAAAAAGCAAACCATACCAATAGAAAGTTGAAGTGCAAGAGGTAACGATCCTATTTGTATGCCCCAAGGAAGTGGAATAGATTTATTAGAAAATAATTGAGCCCGCGATACAATGTCGATCAGTGCTATAAGTAGAGCTCCGTACACAAAAAACGACAAAAATATACCTCGCATAGCTACGGCAAACAAGGAGAGGATCCCTAACCCACCACCCGGCGTAAGGTAAGAGGCATTCTGTCTGATGTAGTTAAGTATCCGATTGCTTTTTTCATCTGCTTTATCGATTTCCTCACTCTCGTTCTTTCTTGTTCCATTTTCATCCTTTTGGTAGGTTGGTCTTCCAAAAGGAAAGTTCTCTGGATCTGTTCCAAAACCTTTTTTACCCAAGAACCATGTTAATGAAGTGCCGATGTAGCCACCTCCCGAAACCGTGGACAGGTAGTCGATTTCGGAGAGTATTTTGTGTTTGACTAGTGCTTGTAAGACTCCCAAGCTGAAAGACGCTGAACGGATTCCACCTCCAGATAGTGCTAATCCCCAATATCCCTCTGTCGTCTTTTCTTCCTTGATTTCATCAATTGCTTCGTGTTCATTGGCGATGACAGTTTCTTGAGTGATCTGTTTTGGTTTGTTTTTTTTGAACATGATCAGCTACCTCCGAATAGCCGAGAGATAAATACGACGTACGTATCTCCAAATTTGTCCGATACACCGAGATCTGCAGATAATCCCAGGATCACAGGGTTCTTCTTAAATATTTTGTCTTTGAGCAGGAAGCGTATTTTGGGACGAAATCGGATCACGTCTTTCTTACTCCACGCCTTGGAGAATAACTCGATGTCGGTCATTACCTCGGATTGGCCAATAAGTGCGTCGACGCGCAACTGAGAACCATTTCCGAATGAAGTTTCTATCGCGGCACCAAGGAATAAGTATGAGCTTGCATCGGCAACTTTTCCGGCGTTGTCATCACCTTGGGCATCAAAGATAAACCCTGTGTTCAAGAGAAGCATGAAAGAAGACTCATCTGCATTTCCAAAGCGAGTATGGACGTCGAACTCGGCGATAATTGATCGGCGAACCGTACCCAGCGAGTCGTCTGTTGTCGTACTTGGATCACTCGGATCAGTAGACAGGAACTTCGTAAGACGGCCAAAGTTCGCCAACGCCAGTCTTACACTTCCGCCAACGCGGTGATATCTGTTAAGTTCCGCATACAGAGCCAGCAGAGGAGCGCTGTCTCTCTGGTTGCCGGAGTTAACTGACTTTTCTACATTCAATGGCGAATTAGTACTGCCGAAGGAATAGCCTAGAGAAAAAACATACTGGTTATTAAAAGTGTCGATCTTTGATGTGTTCACATCAACAAAGGTAGTATCGTCGTTGATGTCCAGGTTTTGTGCGAAGCATGTGTTCGTGAAGATCAAACTATACACGAGCATGCCTACTCCAACACAAAATGCTACGGGACGATTAGGAGCGAATAGGCGTTCCATCATGGTTGCCTCCTTTGAGACGAATGCGATGTGAATTCGACTATGCCCTCAATTCTTACATCCGCATTGAGACACAATCAATACAATCGGATTTAGTAAGACCATCGAGAAACCTTAGTTTACTGACTATATGAAGTAGGAACCCCCTAGGGTGTAGATTTAGATTATGGATGAATAATATAGATGTCAAGAAGATACTAGTTTGTACAGTATGAATTGCACGGCTGTCCCTCCCATTTATTCTATCTGGCCACAAAAGCTGACCGAGTAAGATTCGATTAGTTATTTCCGTTTAAAAACGAAACTCTGTAAATAACCGTAGATGGTTTGTTTGACTATCTCTCCTTGGTTGGATTCCTCGAACACTACAGTCACACGGCCATACTGTGAATCGCCCGTGAAGAATGTGGGGGAGTGGGCAACCAGGTTGATGGATTCGTTCTCCGGAGAGATGAGAATAATACTGTCGTCGTGAATGCGGATGGTCGATGTGGCCGACGGTTCGAAATCCAGCATGTAAGTTCCTGTCAAACGTGCCATCTCTTCCTGAGTGAGAGTCATTGTCTCAAGCGGAACAGAGCGAAGAAACGCCGGCAAGATGTAATCTATGAGCATTTGGAAGGGTTGACCAGCGAGTGGACTGTCGTAGTTGCCGCCCGTGAAGACCACTACCATTGCATTATTCGGAAGAACAATGATGTACTGCCCGCCATTACCCGATGCCCAATACGCCGTGACCAGATCCCGACCGATATACGAGGATGCTCTCTGCCACAGATAACCATAGTCGACACCGCTTCGCATCTCCCCTTGTTTTGTCGTGCTCTTATCGATCCACTCTTCGGGTAAGATGCGCTGGCCATTCCAGACTCCGCGGTTCAGCATTAGCTGGCCTATTTTCGCCATCTCTCGCGGGACCATTCTTGCACCGCCACCGATCCAGGCTCGTCCTTTGGGAGAAAACTGCCATTGGAATCGCTCGATAATGAGCGGTTCGAAGAGATAGTGATCTGCAAAGGATTCCAGCTTGAGCCCCGATCCTCGTGCAATCGCCTCGCCAACAAGAATGAGACTGCTGCTGTTGTACATCCAGTACCCGCCCGGTGAATAGGTGAAGGGCAGGTCGATCGAGTACTGCACCCAGTCGTCTGAACGATACATTGCGTTTTCGCAAGCGAAATGAGTAACGAGGTCATCGCATTCATACCCCGACATCATATTGAGCAGGTGACGGATCTCGACCTGTTTTGCTCTCTCGGTCCAGCCGTTGGTAGGCTTGTAGTCATCCTCGAAGAACTTGTACATGGGCTCATTTTCCGATTTTATGAAACCTTTATCGATCGCGATTCCCGTCAACATGGAACCGATCGATTTGGTGGCGGAACGGATCTCATGGAGTGTGTTACGACTATTCCCTTCGAAATATTCTTCCAACGCCAACATACCATCCTTGACAACGAGAACGCTGTGGATATTTACGTAAGCACCCGACTCAGTCCGGGATACCATCGAATCTAATAGAGCTAAGTTGGCGTTGAAAAAAGTAGGCGATGCAACATTCCAACCATCATCGAGCTTCTCTGGCCCTTGCGAGACACCGCTTTTTGACTCGGGAGTGCAAGCAGAGAACACCGCCAGGGTGAGGATCACGACTAGAATTCTTATTGTTGATCTCATTTGGCCTCCTTGCCAGCAAGCTGTAACGTGCAGTGCACTTCTGCAATCATGCTGGAACAATAAATATTATCAAAAAGAAAAAAAGAGGATAACCCATCACAATTAATCTGGCTACCACCAACTGGCCAACAGTCGCAGCCCCTGTCCCTTCCATGAGAAGGCACCTCTATATCAAGGCGGGTTTCTTCTACCTTGTAGAAATAAGTCTAGGCCGCCTGTACGCCGCAAAACCCGACGCTCCACTTAGCCATTAAACGCGTATCCCGGAACATCCCCACCCAACGCGCCCCGACCCAATCGAGCGCCGGGGGGACCCCAGGCTGGTGGGGTGGTAAGATATCTGCCTGAGCACTGCCAATTAATTATTTGGAAAACATGATGTTATGGTGTGGGAGATGGTGTGCTGATTTCATGGTCAGGAGAAGAATATTCCTTTTTGAAGAAACTGACCACTTTAGAGTAACCGCAAACATTGTAAGGCGGATGGTATTAATAGGAGGGACAGGAAGGGACAGCACTTGCAACCTATTGAAATCAATGCAGGATGAATAATGGCGAGGGACAACAGGAATAAATGGGAGGAACAACGGGAGCTTGCTGCAACTGTTACAATATTACAGCAATTATATCATTCGCAAAGGTATAAATTTGGTATCATTCCAAGCGAATATATGGTACAATACCAAAACAATTCGATTTTTTATTGAGGCATCACCCTAGCTACAAAGATGAGGAAAATGCGCTTCACCCTCCGTTATTCATCCCGATTCCTCTTTGTCTGTTTATTTAATATTGATTTCCCCACATTAAATTTCGAAAGGATGACATAACATGAACCGAGTCATGAGGATCGTTCTGATTCTGAATCTTCTGTTTATTGTCAGCATTGTACCGTCGCTGTGGGCAGACTGGTCAAATGACGGAGTAGAAGTCACCATCAAGCCAGGAGTTCAAAGAAGGTGTCAATTGACAACAGATGGCGCAGGAGGCGCAATCATAGTATGGGAGGATTCCACCCATGTATATGATACTTATCTTGTTAGAGATATATACGCCCAACGGATCGATTTGATGGGAAATGCGCAGTGGGGCTCTTATGGAAAAGCTGTCTGCACTGCCGGGGGAGATAAGGAAAGATGCCAGATAATTTCCGATTTGCAGGGTGGAGCTTTCATAGTATGGGAAGATGGCCGCAACTTTGCTTCTAAGATCTACGCCCAGCGGATCTATGGCGATGGAACTGACCACTGGTCCTATAATGGAGCGCCTGTCTGCACCGAGGTGTCAATGCAGTCCGATCCACAGTTGGTATTGGATTGGGTTGGCGGTGTAATTGTTGTTTGGATGGACAATCGACACGGCCAGGGTGATATATACGCCCAGCGGATAAATGGCTCCGGAGTGCCTCTCTGGCGTGCTGACGGTGATTCAATCTGTATTGCTGCTGGTAAACAGGAAGGGCCGCAGATAATATCGGATGGCTCCGGCGGAGCGATCATGACGTGGTTCGACCAGCGAAGCGGTACCAACGACATTTACGCGCAGAGGGTCGACTCCAACGGCAACATTCTCTGGACCTTTAACGGAGTACCTGTCTGCACAGCTGCGAATGAACAAAATTGGCCCTGCATCGTTTCCGACGGAGCAGGCGGAGCGATCATAGCATGGCATGACGTGCGAAACGGTTTCCAGCTGGACATCTATGCACAGCGAATAGATGCTACGGGTGCGGCCCTGTGGACAACCGATGGAGTGGCACTCTGTACCGCGATAGGAGATCAGTACGATACTGAAATAGTGTCGGATGGAGCGGGCGGAGCTATCGTGTGGTGGATCGACAGGAGGAACGTCGTGTTCTCTGACTTAGTGGCCCAGCGGATCGATGCCGCTGGCGTCGTTCAGTGGAATATCGATGGAGTCCCAATCTGCCAAGTATTTGGTGATTATATCACGGAACCTTTTTCAAAGGGGTTAGTATCCGATGGAGCCGGAGGGGCGATCGCAACGTGGCAGGACACGCGCGGTAATACCATATACGCTCAAAGGATAGATCATTCAGGATCGATGCAGTGGGCGAGTAATGGAATGCCTGTCTCCACGGCTCAGTCCCAGGATATGCCCCGGATCACATCCGATGGTTCCGGAGGTGCAATAATCGCCTGGGAGGGAGATAGGTTCGATGAACCTAACATATATGCCCAGCAGATCAACGCTGAGGGAAGACTGGGTCTTCTTGATCCCGTTATTCACTCGGTAAGTGATATATACGGTGACGAGGGTGGATTTGTGAACCTGATCTGGGATGCTCCCCGGACTGATTTTCTGACCGGAGATATCACGGAGTATACTATCTGGCGGGCGTTGGAGACCCCAGCAGCGCAGAGTATGATCAGCAGGGATGCGGTGGTCGTTTCCAGTCCCTCTGAGGCGCTGGATGCAGCATGGGAGGAAAGAGAAGGTCCCATCCTTCGTCACGCTATCCTCAACGGGACCATGTTTTATTGGGAACTGATCTTCACACAGGCAGCCTATCGTCTCGAGGGTTATGCCAAGGCAGTGCCGACACTCTTCGATTCAACGGCCGTCAATGACGATTATCACTACTTCCAGGTCATCGCCCACACGTCCGATCCCTCGATCTTCTATGTCTCTGAACCTGATAGCGGATACTCGGTAGACGATCTCGCTCCCTGTTCCCCGGCCGGGTTCACGGGTACACAGTCTTTTGCCCCGGAAGGTCTCTGGCTTACCTGGAATCCGAACATGGAGGGAGACTTTGACCTCTACAACATCTATCGTGATATAGGATCTTCTTTTGAACCAGGACCAGGCAACCTGCTCCTATCTACTTGCGAGACGAATACCTTCGATGCAGGGTGGAATTGGGAAGCGGGCTACTGCTATAAGATCGCAGCGGTCGATATTAACGGCAACGAGAGCGAATATACATCATTGTGTGAAGAACAGGTGACCGGCGATGATCCGGTTCTGCTTCCCGTTGCGACTTTTCTTGACCAGAATTACCCCAACCCTTTCAATCCGAGTACGACGATTTCATTCGGATTGAAGGAGAGCGGACACATCTCGTTGAGGATCTATGATACGTCTGGAAGGCTGGTGGCGACGCTCGCAGATGAAACAAGGCCAGCGGGCAACTACACAGTAGATTGGAACGGCAGGGATGGCCAAGGATCGAGTGTTGCCAGTGGCGTATATTTCTATAAGTTGAATTCGAAGAATTTCGAGGAAACTAAAAAAATGATACTGCTTCGCTAGGAAGTAAACTCGTGTGCGATCAGAACCAGGCGGAGGCAGGATGAGCAATCTCAACCCTGTGTCCCTTCCATGAGAAGGCTGTCCCTCGCCAATAATAAAACGGCACGGTATTGTTAAAACACCTCGTCGATTATTGTGTTCAATTCACTCGTGTCCCTTCTGAAAATACCTGTCGCTTCTAAAAATGTCGTCCGCGCTGTTATTATTGGATTTAGCGATTCCCTGGAAATAACGCAGGATGTTGACCTCAGCGCTGAGATGAATGTGTGGAGAATTAAAAATAACATGTGATTTATATAATACTCGAATCTGAGTAAGTGCAAACATTGTAAGGCGGGTGGAATAAACAGGAGGGACAACCTCTCTAATTAGCACAATCCTATTATATATTGATGTCCCAGAATAATATCTGGCATTTGATGAAGAACCATTGCTACTATACGGTATTAGTCAAAGCAGTCGATTATGCGTAATGAATCGAGGGTGTCATCGGTATTGAAAAATTAAAAAAACTACCCCGTTATATGAAGAAGATCGACAGACATCTTCGCATGCTCGCGCCCATCGGCAGGGGATCCCAACCGGTCAGGGGCCCCGAGGAACTGATGGTCGACTTCTGTAACCTCTGCAACCTGCACTGCCTGATCTGTTTCAACTATTCGCCCCTGAGTCCATGCCCCCTGGCCATCGACGAACGCCGGAGTTATTTCCCAAGGGATCTTTTCATAGAGTTGCTCGATGACTGCGCAAAGATGGGTGGGACGCGCATTAACCTCGCAGGGGGGGGAGAACCACTCATGCACCCCCAGTGCGCCGAGTTATTGTCCGAGATAAGAAAGCGCGGGATCGAAGTTTCGATCACCTCCAACGGAACGCTGCTCCACAGATTTCCCGAGCTGATCGATGTGCTCGACAGCGCTTTTCTGAGCATCCACGCGGGTTCCGCCGATGCTTACAGGCGGATGCATCCGGCAGATCCGCAGAAGTCGTGGGAGAATGTTTTGAAGGGGCTGAAGCTCCTGAGGGACGCTGCGATCCCGACAATTATCGGTTTTATAGTCACCACGGAAAACTACAACGACATCGAGGCCGCGATAAGGCTCTGCGGGGAGAACGGGGCAGATATAGCAATTCAGCCGCTGAAGCCGTTTATAAGGAAAGAAGAGGGAAGTCTCCAGCTTGATCCGGACAAGATCAATTCTTTTCAGCTGACGGGCCGGCATATGGAAGAATTGAAGGATCGCAGAAACGGTTTCTTTAAGCTCGCATCGGAGCTTGGAGTCACTATTCTGGGACTCGACGAGATGCTATCCCTCGATGTGAGCCGGGCGGGCTCCGACCCCGCGGATCATGTCAACGACCCCATGGGGACCTACTACGACGAAAATCCCTGCTATGCCGGGTGGTATTTCGCAAGGGTCCTGATGGACGGATCGGTGACTCCCTGCTGCCAGTGCAAGGACAAGATCACAATAGGCAACATCAATGACATCAGGTTCAAGGATCTCTGGTTCTCCGATGAGTATCGCAGGTTCCGCGACGAGGCCCTTGAGGTCCCACTTAGAGGCACCGACATCTGGGCACGCTGTCAATGCGGCTTTTGCGATATGGTGATGAAGAACAAGAAGGTTCACCGGATGCTAACAGGCAGGGGGCTTTTCCCTTCCCTGCTGCGTCTTGCGGGGCCGTTTTTCAGGCGTAGAAGGCAGTAAAAACGGTTCCCGTCGCCTGGCTGACAGGAACCGTTCTTTAATAGATCCGGCTGGACCTTTTGATTAGACACTATAGATCCGGCTGGACCCCTTGATTTTCGTGGGTTAGTCTGGGACTA
>JAHOYU010000131.1 GCA_019038625.1 Candidatus Latescibacterota bacterium
GAAAGTATCCCCCTCGACGACCGTTCCCCCGCCAAGGGTGATCTCCAGCCCGCCGTAGACCTGCACCGATGCTCCTTCGGAATATGAAGATGGGATCGTGATCATCCCTGAAATATTCGCGCCGTCGGTATACTCCAGCGTTAAAGTGTCAGTACCTACTGTTCCGCCGCCACCGGCAGCCACGGTAAATGTGAATGTCGCTGCCTCCGCGCCAGTATAGTTGCCACCTGAAGTGACCGTCGAAGATCCGCCCCAGGAAATATCTGTTACCGCATCTACTTCACCGAGTTGCAGGCCGGTACCACCTGACAGGTCCTCATCAATAGTTATTAGATTGTCCGCACCTGTAGAGGCTCCGGATAGCATCAACTTGTATGAGGCATCATCGCCCCCGACATTGACTATTACAGCCTGTACTCCGGCGCCTGACGAATTTATCGCATCGGCCACGTTTTCCAGGGTGTTGTTGCTTGCATCGATAACGATCTCCACAGGGGAGGCTGTCCCGCTATTAATCGTAATCGTCCCTGTACCAACTATGGTCTCATCCTTATCGACAAACTCAAGAGAAGCGACCTGATGACTCTGTGCAAGTTGAGAGACAGATAATGTATAACTGCCTGTCGCGGCCGTCCCGTTGACACTGGCTGTAATTATATCCTCGTTCGAGGACATGGCCCCTATCGTCTTGAAGATATCCCGTCTGACGAGGTTCCTTGAGTCTATCTTCAATGCCAGCAGGTTCGCCTCGAGGGTCTCGTACGCTGATTTCAGGTCTATGTTCGACGCTATCCTGTTTTGCAGGTTTATGATCGGTCTTCGCTCCAGATCGAGCATCTTGCTGATCAGATCGACTGTATCCAGCCCCGTGACCAGCCCGCTTATTCCTCCGACTCCAGCCATTTCAAACACTCCTTTCCAGCCGTTTATCACTCTTCCATTACACTGTTTATCGGCAGGAAAGTTATTACCTTTACTGATTACTTGAATTCAGGGAGACAATGGGAAATATTTTCCCCTGATAGTGGGATTCAGGAATAAATGGACTCTCCCCGGCCCGGAGGCCGGGGAGTTCATCCTTTCCTCTGATCAGACTACTGAAGCAGCTGCAATACTACCTGCGGAATCTGATTCGCCTGCACGAGCATAGCTGTGCCGGACTGCAGAAGGATCTGATTCTTGGTCAACTGCGCCATCTCACTGGCGAAGTCGACGTCGCGGATAAGAGATTCCGCTGCGATCAGGTTCTCTTCAGCGATTGCAAGGTTTGATACCGTGCTCTCGAGAGTGTTCTTCTGGAACACACCGAGCTCGCCTCGTTTTGCGGATACCTGCTGGATAGCCTGATCGATTACCCCGATGGCATCCTGGGATCCACTGGAGGTCAGCACGCTGATCTCGCTGAGGTTGTTGAACTGGTTACCCGAAACGCTCGTTCCGAGTCCAGTCGCTGTGAGAGCGTTAAGTGCGATCTCCACCGTCTGACCGGCATTCGCTCCTACCTGGAAGACCAGTGCGTTATCGGTGATCGTCACACTTCCTGCTGCGCCTGCCCCGAGAGCAGTCGAAACAGCAATGCCTTCGACAGCAAGACCGGCATCACCGGTAAGCACCAGGCCCGAACCGGTCGCGGCGAGGGTACCGATCGTACCGGCGATATCGACGCCTGTATCTGTCACTGCAGTGGTGCCTACTCCCGAACTGGTCGTGGCAGCGGCGACACTCGAGACTACCGAAGCATTCTCACCGGAACCGTAACCATCTGTCGTGATCGTAAGGGCTCCGCCGACTACCGATGCGGTCGCCTGGGTCGAGGAGTTGTAGTCGTTGATAGCGGAAACGACCTGGACCTGAGTCATACCTGCTGTAAGGGCGACGGAGACACCATTCACGGTAAGGGTCTCGTCGGCGCCCAGCACTGCGGTCTGATCGGTACCGGCTGTGGCCGCGGCCTGCTCGGCCTGGACCGTGACGGCTATGGCATAGGTGCCTCCGACAGTGGCCTCGGTAGCATTAAGGAACGTTACGGTCGAAAGGGTAGTGGTACCCGCCATACCGCTCGATCCATCCAGCAGGACCTTCGTACCGAACTGCGTCTGCGCCGCGATACGATTGATCGTAGCGATCGCGTTGTCGATCTCGTCCTGATCCGCTGAAAGCATCACAGAGTCGTTCGCGCCGGTGTTAGCTGCATGAATGGTCAGCTCACGGATGTTGTTGAGGAGGTTATGAATCTCGTTCATGGCGCCCTCAGCCGTCTGAATCATCGCAGTAGCTGTCTCGGCGTTCTCTATAGCCTGCTGAATACCACCGATCTGGGCTCTCATATTCTGGGAGATCACGAGACCCGCCGGATCGTCAGCGCCTCTGTTTACACGGAGACCCGAGCTAAGCCGCTCAAGAGACTTGGCGACAACAGACTCGGTCTTTCCAAGGTTCCTCAACGCGTTTATCGAGCTGAGGTTATGATTAATTCTGAAGCTCATCAGCTTCTCCTTCCATGGGTTTGGATCACTATCTGCTCCCCCTGACATCCATGTCTGCCGGCAGTTTGAATGTCTCCTTCCTCCTGTCTGCCAGACAAGGGGATTCTCTTTCCTCTTCCCTCTTTCGGAAATACGGAAATGAACTTGAGGAGAATTTTAAGCTTCATGTATATTTATTTAACGGGCGGGACTGTCCGCGGCAGCAGATCGCGCATGGAAAAGGCTTCCAGAGTCCATTACCGTCTCTGGAAGCCATTATGAAAAAACGAGTCCTCTTTCTCCCCAGTAAGTTTACTGGAGAAGCTGCAGTACTACCTGCGGGATCTGGTTAGCCTGCACAAGCATTGCAGTACCGGACTGCAGCAGGATCTGGTTCTTTGTGAGTTCAGCCATCTCCTGAGCGAAATCCGTGTCCCTGATGATCGATTCAGCGGCTACGAGGTTCTCCTCAGTAATAGCAAGGTTGGCCGTGCTGCTCTCCAGAGTGTTTTTCTGGAACACACCCAGCTCACCGCGCTTGGCGGAAACCTGCTGAATAGCCTTGTCGATGATCTCTATAGCATCCTGTGCCTGATCGGCGGACAAAACAGTTATCTCGCTGAGATTGTTAAATATGTTTCCTGTTACGTCCGTTCCGATTCCGTTAGTCGCCAGTCTGTTCAGTGTGATCGTAACGGTCTGGTTCTTGTTCGCACCTACCTGGAAGACAAGGGAGTTGTTCGTTACCGTCACGCTCCCCGCCGCCCCGACAGCAAGGCCGGTAGAAATTGCTATTCCTTCGACTGCCAGTCCGGCGCCTCCTGTAAGCACCCTTCCTCTTCCTGTCGCGGCGAGGCTGCCGATCGTGCCGGCGATATCCACGCCTGTATCGGCGATCACCGTCATCCCGATACCAGTACTGGTCGTAGCCGCCGCCAGGTTCGAGACTACCGATGCGTTCACGTTCGAGCCGTACCCGTTTGAGGTCACTGTCAGGTCACCTCCGACGATCGAGGCGGTTGCGCCCGTCGAGCTGCTGTAGAGGTTGATCTGGTCGACTACCTGAACCTGTGTACATCCTGCCGTAAGTATGATCTCCACACCGTTGACCGTCACCGTCTCCGTCGCTCCGAGAACGGCTGTCTGCCCTGTACCCGCCGTTGCCTGGGCCTGTTCGGCCATCGTCGTGATATCGATCGCGTATGTACCTGAGATCGAAGATTCGGTAGCCGTGAAGAAAGTCACACTCGGATCGGTCGTCGTACCGGTCACGCCGCTGGATCCGTCAAGAAGCTTCTTCACTCCGAACTGCGTCTGATTGGCGATACGATCGATAGTCGCGATCGCGTTATCGATCTCGTCCTGATCTGCAGCAAGCATGATGTCATCGTTGGCACCTGTATTCGCCGCGTGGATCGCCAGTTCGCGGATGCTGTTAAGTAGTGTATGTATCTCGTTCATGGCGCCCTCAGCAGTCTGGATCATCGCTGTAGCAGTCTCGGCATTTTCAATCGCCTGACGAATTCCCGACAACTGTGATCTCATACTCTCCGAGATCACGAGGCCCGCTGGATCATCAGCGCCCCTGTTCACTCTCAGCCCTGAACTCAACCTCTCCAACGATTTCGACACGGAGGATTCTGTACCTCCGAGGTTTCTCAGCGCGTTGATGCTGCTGATATTGTGGTTGATCCTGAAACTCATATCAACCCCCTCCTTCCGTGGATAGTTAACAGGTCATTTCCCTTGCATCCCTGCTGCTCATCTGGAAACGTTTCCCTGATTCCGTTTTCCAGCTTAGTAGGAATGACCTTTCTTTCAGATTCCCGATTTCAGTCTCTCCCGGCCCTGCCGGTTATATTTATGTCCTGTCCAGTCCGCTTCCTCCTGCCTCTTGTTTCTTTTTGATAATAGATTGAAAGGCTGCGTCCCTGTCCTTCTTTTGCAGGAGAGCGTCATAGTTGGACTTGAATATCTCGTCAAAGATCTCCTGGCGGTGTACACTGACGCTCCTTGGCGCCTGTATCCCCAGCTTCACCTGGTCACCGTCGATATTGAGAACAGTTACTATGATATTCGTCGATATGACGATTTTTTCCTGGATCTTCCTTGTCAGAACAAGCATTTCAACCTCTAGGCCATACATCCGACCTTGGATTCATTCTCGGTTTTTTCTTCTTCTATCTTTCTAAGTGGTGTCACCGAACTGTAATCGTCTGAATCGAGGACGATTTGTATCCCGATCCGTTTCGACGCGTTGATCACGACCGGACCGAGGAGATTCCCGGTGATCGTGTTTCCGTGGTCCCTGATCGTCACGATAGACATAACGACGACATCGTCGTCTTTCTCTATACTGAGTATTTCCTTCAGTCCAGGATCAATAGCAAATGTGTATTCGCCGTCAAAGATGGTCGGCTCCGATACGATAAAGCCCATATCAGGGTCATCCACTGACTGCAGCCAGTGGAACGCCGATTCATCAGCGAAATCCATAAGAATGAATCTCGAAAGGGTCTCGATCCCTATCAACCCATTATCGAGGACGATGATATCCTTCTCGTCGAATTCAATCTCGTCAAAGATGGACGACTTGATCTTCATTACTTCTTCCTTCCTTTCCTGCTTAACTATAGTAGTTGAGCAGACTCAGGTTATAAATGGATACGGCTGTCTGGAGTGCCGCCTCGTAGGCTACCTGTGCTTCCGCCAGTTCGGTAAGGACCTCGCTGAGGTCGATATCCTCGACAAACGAAAGATTTTCGAGAAGGCTCACTCTCGTATCCAGCAACTGTTCATTGATCGACTCAACCTGTCTGCCCCGGGCTCCCACTGCCGCCTCGATCTCCAGGACGTGATCCACCACGTACTCCAATTGACCGATGACCGAATCCAGGGAACCGGGGTCGTTGTTCTCCAGAGCCGTCCTCAGATTCTCGAGGGCTCCAAACAGACTGTACGGTTCTGTAGTCTCGGAATCCCCCAGCAATCCGAGGTCGGCAGCCGTAGTTCCAGCTCCGATCTCTCCAACGGAAAATTCATTGTCTGAAATAAGTACTATCCCATCGCGAGTCTCATTGAGTTCAGCACTCACTCCGGGTACTGTAAGGTTGATCCGGTCAAGCATATCGCCTACCGTAGTCGGATAAGCGGGGGTGAAAAAATCCACATCATGATCTATGCCATCGACCGTCACCCTGAGCCCCGTGAGCAGGATCGAACCCAGGAGGTCGACTCCCGAGACAATGCTATTCTCGGTAAGAAGCGGGTCGAGCGCACTGCCTGTCAATACACCACCT
The DNA here is from genome assembly GCA_019038625.1 of Candidatus Latescibacterota bacterium. Lineage (NCBI taxonomy): Bacteria > Pseudomonadati > Candidatus Latescibacterota > Candidatus Latescibacterota bacterium. The sequence goes on from JAHOYU010000131.1 coordinate 5,765, forward strand.
GTACTTGTCCCCAGGATTCCAAGGCCTTCAGCCGTTGTTCCCTCTCCAGCTTCCGTCACCGTCATCTCTCCGTTTCCTACTATATCGAAGAGTGCGATCCCGTTACTGGAGTTCAATCCAGCCATGATTCCCAGCCCGGACCCGTTCACCATGTCGAGGACATCCTGCACGGTCGAGGCTCCGCTCACATCGAAATCTACTGACATCCCTGCACCGTTCGTGACCGTAAACGCTCCTCTGAATATTCCTTCCCCGTTATTGAGATCATCGATATTCGTCCCGGGCAGAATAGAAGCATTCATGGTACGCGATTCGATCCTCTCATCCTCACCGAGAGACAGGAAGGCCGAACCGGGGACGGTGACATCCATCAGCCTGTTAGGGCCCACTCTCAACTGAAGAGGGCTATCGTCGCCCCGGTACACCATGGACCCATCGACTTCCTCGAAAGAGATAGAATCGATCATGTGCCCTGAAAATATATACTTGTTGTGAAATCTGGTATTGAGCATATCCTTGACATCGTTGAGGATGCCGTTCACTTCGATTGCCGCGCTGGCCCTTATGTTTTCTCCTGAGTCAGCTGTCGAACTTCTCATCTCAAGCGCTATCGTCTTCGCGTTGTCGATCAATCCCTTCACCGAAAGCAGAGTCGAATCCATGACATCGAGATACATCATGGCATCGGCCGTGTTCGATGAATATATCTTGTTCTGTTTGATGAGAGTATCGTAGGCCATCGCCTTCCGGACACCGATAGGGTCGTCGGAAGGTCTCTGGAAATTTTTCATCGAACCTACCTTGATATTCAGCTTCGAATACCTCTCAAGGCTGTTCGCTATGTTCCTCAGTGGCCCATGACTGAGCATTTGAAAAGATATCCTCATTGTTTCTCTACCTCATGTCCAGTATTGAATCGATCATCTCACCCACGACCGTCATCACTCTCGCAGCGGCCTCGTAAGACTGCTGGAACCTGGTCAGGTTCACGAGTTCCTCGTCCAGGCTGACTCCAGTTATGCTTTCTTTTCTCAGCTGAAGATTGGATACGATCATATTACTGTTCCGCAACATGTCCTGCGCGTTGGAACCATGAATACCGATCGTGGTTACCAGAGACCCGTACCTCTCATTGAATGTGAATGGATCGTCCTCCGAGATTCCATTGATCGAAAGAGCGACTATATCATTCGCCAGAGAGTTATCACCGACCGTACCATCATATGAGCTGGCTACAATGCCAGGATTCGACTCAATGGCATATGCGATATCTATCGTCATAGCGTCGGTTCCACGGAAAAAATCAAATCCGCTTCCCTCGGGACTCCATCCAGAATTATGCAATTCGTTGACTCTCTCTATGAAAGAAGCTGCCAGGTAGTCCAGGGATTCCTGTGTATCGTTCACGTAACCATCACGAGAATGCAGAAGACCGGCAAGACTCCCTTCTCCCAGGTTGAGACTGACATGCTGCCCCTTCAGGACCACCTGCATCGTCACGGTTTCACCATCATCGTTCTGCTGGATGTCCAGGCTTACCGTCTCCGACCTGTGAACCACATTTACTCCCCTGATAAACAGGTCGATAGAACCAAAATCGTCTTCCCGGATCTCAACCTGGATTATACCGGACAGTTGTTGCAGCAATCTGTCCCGTTCGTCCCTGTAATCTCCGGCTGTATGCCCGATAGACTCAACCTCAACGATCATGTTGTTCAGGCTGGCAATCTTCTCCGTCAATTCGTTGACTGCTCCAACATCTGATACTATCTGATCATTCAGGTTGTCCCTGAGTTCCTGTAGAGACTCATCCATATTATGGAACATCGCACACATGCTTCTGGCTGATTCGACGATATCGATCCTGGCCGATCCACTTTCAGGCTCTGAGGCAAGAGTGTTCCACGAATTGAAGAACTCATCTATTTTGTTTGCCATACCGGAATCACTCGGCTCGTTGAAAATCGTCTCCATATGGGATAAAGTAGAACTTCTTGCATTCCATCCATTCATCGATGAGGTCTCGTCACGGAGTTGCCTCGTATAGAATTCAGCGGTAGCCCTTCTTATCGTGGACACCGTCACTCCATTCCCGAGGATTCCCACAGGTGAGACTGTCGGGATATTCGACTGCAGGAGGGCTTCCTGTCTTGAATATCCCGGGTTATTGATATTCGATATGTTGTTATTCGTGGTTTGGAGCGAAAACTGCGAAGTAAACAGACTCCGTTTGTTCATCTCCAGCATTCCGAATAAAGTCGTCATAACTTATCCTCTACCTTTCAGACTTTCTTCTCTACGAGCAGGGGGAATGTCCTGGTCTTCCCTTTCCTGCTCCCGTCCGAATATCCTTCTTCCTTGTCCGATACAAGCTCCACCCAGAGCCTGTTCTGCTGCTCCAGAAGATCGAGGGAAAAATCAATAAGATAGACCGTGTTGTGATTGGTCCTGTATAGTTTTTCGCCGACCTTCGTCAATTCTCTGCTTGTGTTCTTGAGTTTTTCGGAAAGGGTTACGCGAACATTCTCCCTGATCGACCGTATCGTCATCTTGTCTTCCTCGACTTCCATTAGGGACGCTATCGACCCCATGCACTCGTGGCGACTGTCCTGGCTCTCCTTGAGAAATTCTACAGCGCTCTTCATCCTGTCAGTATTGTTCGCGAGATTCTCCAGATCGTTTTTGATAAGAAAACCCTGCTCGGTACGTGACAGCTCAAGCAGCTCCCTGCAGAGATCCGTCTCGCTGTTCATGATATCGCACAGATCCGATACCCGACCTTCGAAGTTATCAGTCTCCAGAATCCTGACTGCCATCATTAATCCTCACTTTCTCAGTTCTTCCCTTTCCGGAATCAAGTCTGCGCGTTGGCAGGTATCTATTTGATTCAGTCCTGTTTTCTTTCAATCTCATCATCCTGTCGGCCACAGGCATGCTTCCATTCTGGCCGATAGAAAGCATTCTGGGCCCATCTTCGCCGGTTCCCCGCCCCCGACTATTCGATTCCTGGATACGGACAAACCTGTCGACCAGCACTTTGTTCAGGCTCAGCCCACCACTTTTCGAAAACTCCTTCGCGATCTCGTCCTGCATCATCTCTTCATAGATCTTTCTTGAAAAAGAACGCTCAATGACACCACTATCCCCTATCGTAGAATGCATAAGTTTGAAAAACTGACCGATGAGGATCGATTCGAAATCTCTGGCCGCTTTTTCGATCTCTGCTTTTTCTGCAATCTGACGATTCGCTCCGATAGCCGGAGATATCTTATTTGTCATCATGGCTTTCATATGACACTTCCTACATGATCACGAGCTCGGCTTTGAGCGCGCCCGCACGTTTTAACGCCTGGAAGATTGCAACCATGTCCCTGGGAGTTATGCCCAGTTCGTTCAAGGCTGCTGCGATATCAGTGACTGTGTTCGAATCCCTTATTGCGAATAATCTGGCTTCCTTGTCTTCGACCCTGGTCTCGATCTCGGGAACGATAATCGATTCTCCTTCACCGAAGGCCATAGGCTGACTTACTCCGTAACTGGCTCTGATCTCGACCTGAAGATTACCGTGAGCGATGGCTACTTCCTCTATCGATACGTCGCCACCTATCACGACCGTTCCTGTCCTCTCGTTGATGACGACCCGCGCGGGATTGTCGAGCTGGACTTCCATCCTGCCTATATCGGCAATAAACGCGACCGGGTTTTTCTCGTACATCGGAGGCACTCTTATTTCCACAGCCCTCGAATTGAGGGCCTCTGCCAGCTTCATCCTGTATGTAAAATTTATCTGGTTCGCAATATTCGTCACCGACTGGTAATCCGGATCGTTCAGGGTCAAAGTGAAATGATTGTTCTTCGCCACTTCACCCTCGGGCTGTTTTCTGACTATAGCCCCTTCAGGCACTCTTCCGACCGTTGCATGGTTTTTCCTCAGAACATTCCCCGCTCCTGCATCGATATTGAATCCTCCTATCGACACCGCCCCCTGGGCCACCGCGTAATTCAGACCGTCAAAAGCTCTCAGCGGAGTCAGCAACAGTTGCCCACCTTCAAGACTCGAAGCATCACCCAGTGATGACACGGTCACATCCATTCTGGTCCCCACCGGAGTGAATGGATGAAGTTCAGCGGTAACAACGACTGCCGCCACATTTTTCACCTTGATATCATTGGGAGAAACTGTCATCCCCAGCTTTTCGAGCATGCTTACAATCGAATTGACGGTGAATGCGCTCTTGTTACCATCGCCCGTACCGTTCAATCCGACGATAAGTCCGTAACCTATTAACTGTATGTCGTTCGTCCCGGCTATACTGGTGACATCCTTCACTCGTACAGCCCCGTACACACGGACCGGGATGTAAAGATGCAGGAGCATGAAGATCACTATGACCAGCAGGACTGCACGGAAATTATTCTTGGCCGCTTTCGACAATTCTCTCTCCTTCTAGAATATCCAGTTGATCATCTTTGTCAGGATCCCGGGTTCGTGACCTGAGTCTACCGGCCCCTTACCGTCATACAGAATCTTCGCGTCAGCAACGTAAGTGGACATGATCGTATTGTCCGACTTGATATCTCTCGATCTGATGATCCCACTCAGAGATATCTTCTCTCTCTCTCCATTGATATTTACTTCCCTGTTCCCTTCGACCCGGTAATCACCGTTACCAAGTATCTCGCATATCCTGACCGTTATTCTCGCCGACAACTGGCCCGACCGTGAAGTCTTGGCGTCTCCCTTATACTTGCTCTCGCTGGTGAGTCCCCAGAGTGAAACGAAATCCAGGGTCCCGAGCCCCGGGCCACTTTTTGCTTCCGCCTTGACCTTGGTATCCGTTTTAGCGTTACTCGAGGCAGACGACTGTTCCTGGATGATCACAGTGACGACATCCCCGACCCTGTAAGCCTTGAGATTCGAATACAGGGAGCCCTGCTCGTCCCATAGAGGCCGCTGAGCGTACGCACCGGAAGAAATCACAATCAGCAGAAAACAGATCGTCGCAAGGCCTCTGTACATCATGAATCCTTCCTGCTTGAGGTAAGTGGGACCACTTTCCCTCTGGCTATGACCCTGTATTTATCTATCTTGCCTGATGCCTTATTTCTGACCAGGATATTGTCCCCCATCCACCCGTCTTCAAGTGATATACCGTTCGCGCTTACTACCATGAGTCCGCGCGAGACTTCGACCAGTACGGCGCTTCCCTTCGCGACATCCGGCACCCTCTCCATGGCACTGAGAGCAATCAGGTCGCCACATCTCACATACCTGTCCACGCGCATACCGTAAATATCTCTCTCCCGTGTCACCGGCATCTCGTAGCAGGAGGCGAGATCCTTCTCGACCCATTCGATATCCTCCCGGGCCACGATCTCCTGCCTGCCGATGGCTCTGAGAGCTACGGCACAATCGACCGGGACATGAAACAGACATCCGGTAGAAAATCTTCTTTTATATCCGTCATCCGCTCTAATCGTGAAGGAGATGACCCGGTATCCGGAAATGTTCCCCGGAAAACGACACTCCAGGCTGTAATCACCATCAGGCACCATCAGCCGGGAGGGGAAATTCCTGAACTCGATCTCGAGTCTTTCCACACTGGCGCCTAACTTCGATCCGGCAAATAATTCAGCAAGTCTTGCATGCAGGACCTTCTGGATCTCAGCGCTTCTCTCCGCCATTTTTCTCGTCAGGACGACTCTTACCGGACCATTCAGTTCGATATCCAGTGAACGGGTCCTGTTGAGAATAAAATTCCTGGAAAGACCTTTGGTCGCCCCCCACGGAAGAGTCTCCATAAGGACTACATCCTTCATGTCGCCGATGTCTTCATGAACGACATCTGACAACCTGACTACAGAGTGATCCATCTCGACTTCTTCACGAAGCGTGAATACTCCACCCGCCGCCGCCACCTGCGCCAGCAGTGTTACTGCGCCTGCCAGGATCATGGCTGTCTTTATTCCACTTCTTGCTGACAATTCCTACCTCTTGAGGTTTGCCGCTATCTGCAGCATCTCTTCTGAAGTCTTCACAGCTTTCGAATTTATCTCATACGCCCTCTGCGCCGTGATCATCCCTATCATCTCTTCGATGACGCTGACATTACTCATCTCCAGGAAGCCCATCTGCACAGTACCGATCCCTTCCTCTCCAGGATTTCCAAGGATGGGCGACCCGCTGGCGACAGTCTCGGCATAGAGGTTGTGACCTATGCTCCTGAGACCAGATGGATTCTGGAACCTGACCAGCTCGAATCTTCCGAGGTCTGTAGGTTCTTCTTCCGACTGAAGCAGAACCGATATCATACCGTCACCGGCGATCATCAGATGATTTGTCTCTCTGGGAAGGGCCACCGCCGGCTCGAGCTGAAACCCGGAAGCCGTGACCATGTTCCCTTCAGAATCCAGTTTCAGAGTACCGTCCCTTGTGTATGCAAATGAGCCATCAGGAAGGAGTACCTGAAAGAATCCGTCTCCATCGATCATCAGATCCATGGGGTTTTCCGTTGCCTGAGATGATCCCTGGCTGTAGATACGGGTAGTAGCGGCCAGCCTTACTCCATGTCCGATCTGGTTGAAGGCCGGTTCCGCCGTTGATGTCATCCTCGAAGAACCCACAGCCCCGACTCTCTCATAGAGCAGGTCCTGAAATTCGACTCTGGTCTTCTTGAATCCGGCTGTATTCACATTCGCCAGGTTATTCGCTATATTATCTATATATATCTGCTGTGATTTCATTCCGGATGTCGCTGTAGAAAGAGCCCGTATCATTTTCCTCTCCTTTTTCAGGGCCGATGTGGCCCGAAACTCGACGATTCCTTATCCTATCCTGCCCACAGTCCCCGTGAGAAGTTTGAGTATCTCATCCTCGGATTTCAGCGCTTTCTGTGATATCTCATAAGCCTTCAAGGCTGTGATCATCTCGGTCATCTCAGTCACTACCTCCACATTGCTGCTCTCCAGGAACCCTGAAAGGACAATCTTGTCCTCCGCCCCGAGATCGGTCGGCGAGAGATCTTCCGGAGCCTTTAGAAGCCCGGACCCCGCCTTCTCAAGCCTTGAGATCTCGTCAAACGTGACAACTCGTACCTCTCCCATCGTTGCGCCATCTACCCTGACCAATCCTTCTCTCGTAATATCGATATTCCCGGGAGGTACACTTATGCCGCCGGACAGCAGATCTCCGTCGAGAGTCACGAGAAATCCATCGGAATCCACCATGAAGGCCCCGGCCCTTGTATATCGTTCTCCCGCATCCGTATCTACTACGAAAAATCCTTCGCCCTGAATAGCAAGGTCAAGAGGCCTGTCGGTCCTTGTGACCGGACCCTGCTCGTATGAAACAGCGACTCTCACCAGTGTATCCTTCTCTCCCTGCAGAGTGTCCATCTGCTGGAACACCGCGATATCTTTCTTGAATCCAGTCGTGTTTACATTCGCCAGGTTATTGGCGATCATATCGTGTCTGGCTGTCTGATTTTTCATTGCCTTCGCGGCCATCGAGATACCTTTAAGCATAATTGTCCTCCATTAGTCTCATTCAGACGGCAAGAGATATGCCTGTAGGACCAAAGTCCCAGCCCCCCTCAGCACATGCGTTTATCTTTTTATATAACCACACGTTACACGCAGCTTGCGGGATAGGACCTGAGGATCCATGGAAAATTGGAAACAGGTTTTGGGGAAAAATTTTCTTGATACGGGGGTAAAATGTTTCTTCGGAGGAAATCCGGGTAACGATGGAAAGATCATTCCGGGACAGGAAGCATATCTGACTGATCCCTCTCCGCCACACCTGAAACGGATTCATCGCCGGAATAAGATGGTATCCACAAATGGAACAGACTACCGACACCATCCCTGCTCTCTACTCTGATAGTACCATCATGGGCATCCACGATCTCTTTTACGATCGCGAGGCCAAGGCCGGTTCCCTTGATCTTCTTTTTCTCGGCTTTTCCCAGACGTTTGAATCTATCGAATATACAAGTGATCTCTTCTTCGGACATTCCGATCCCGGTATCTTCGACCTCGACCTTCACGCTTCCGTTCGAGCAATTGCATCTTACTGAGACGCTACCGCCTTCCTCGGTGTATTTTATCGCGTTTTCAACAAGGTTCGTCATGACATGTTCCAGCTTATCCCTGTCGGCGACGATCTGCGTCGGGGAACCATCGAAAGAAGTGTCAAGCTTGATACTCTTGTTATCGGCAAGAAGTCTTATGCCCGAGACCGACTTCTCGACCATCTGGCGGAAATCGAATTCAGACCTGTCCAGCTTCACAAACTTGCCTTCGAGCCTGGATACTTCCAGAAAATCATCGACCAGGGTCAATAGAGCCTTACCTTTATCCTCCACTCCCCTGAGAAACTCTTCCTGAAGTTCCGATATCTCTCCGGCTCTCCTGTCCAGGATCAGTTGGGTGTAACCGAGCACAACGCTGATAGGCGTCCTCATCTCGTGGGCCATCATCGAATAGAATTCGGCTTTCAACTTTTCCGCTTCTTTCTCGGCCGTCACATCCCTGAGGACGAAAGCGCCCCCGACATCATCGCTCAACTCTACATACACCCTGTTAATATCGACTTCGTACGACCTTACTTTTCCTTTATGATGCTCGACATCCATCTCGAAGCCCTGTATTTCTTCTCTGGACCTGATATTTTCCGTCAGGCTCCTGCCTGCTTCGGAATCGGGAAGAACATCATAAATAGTCATTTCCTGTATGAGCTCAGGTATGAGGGTGAACCTGGCAGCGGCTACGCGATTGTAGAATACTATCTTGTCGTTCGTATCGAAAGTTATCACGAGATCGCTGAGTGAATCGACAAGATTGCCGAGCCTGCTCTTCTCACTCAACAATTCTTCCCTGTTTCTTTTCCAGCGAAGAAGCCCACTTACCCTGGCGATGACCTCGGCTTCATCAGCATTCTTGATAATAAAATCCTCTACACCGACTTCGAAAAACTCTACTTTTCGCCTCGTTTCGTTTTCGTCCGTAAATACGGCGATCGGAATCATACGGGTCTGGGAATATTTCTTGAGCATTACGCTCGCGGTGAACCCGTCCATCCCCGGCATATTGAGATCCATGATTATCAGATCCGGGGCATATTCGAGAGCGGCCAGGACACCAGCCTCGCCATTGTCTCGAAGGATCACTTCATAGCCATTGCCAGTAAGGATTGCTTTCATCCTCTTTCGGATAACACTCGAATCATCGACTACGAGTATGATCTCTCTGGATTTCACGAAAACTTCTCCTCTCTGGATCGGAGATCGGCATTTGCGGGCCGCCCGGCAATACAAGAAATCAGGATACGGTATCGCGCAGCTGTTCAAGCCGCGATTCCACTATTGGTGCGGCCGACGGATCCAGCATCGCTATCTTCTCATATATCTCGGCCGCCCTGACAGGCATCTCCATTTTCTCACACAGGAGACCCAGGTTCAGATAAAACCTGATATCCCCGGGATCCTGTTCGATAGCCTTCGTAAAGTTTTTGATTGCCTCACTGTATCTTCCCCGCTGGGAGAGAAAACATCCAAACGCGTTAAGCGCAGAACCACTAAGAGGATCCAGAGAAAGAACGGACCTCAGATGTTCCTCCGCCTCTGTGTCCCTCCCCAGTTTTCCCTCAACGATCCCGAGATTGATCCTGATCTGGAGATTATGTGGTGACAATCTGGCAGCCCTGTCAAAACTCGCAGCAGCCTTCTTCAATTCGCCCCGTTTCTCATACATGCACCCGAGACTATTATGAATATCAGAATTATTCGGACTCCTTGTAAGCAGTTCGTTGTAAATCGTAATGGCGGTTTCGAATTCTTCCTTCAGTTCGTGGACCTTGCCGGACAGGAAGATCAACCCCTCGTGTCCCGGATAATCCTTCAGCGCCCTTCCAACGACGTCCGAGGCCCTGTCAACCATCTTCATCTGAGAATAGATATAGACCGACTTAAGGTAGACTTTCAGATCGGTCCCCGATATGAATCTTATCTTTTCCAGAGCTTCCGCGGCTTCGTCATTTTTCCCCGTTCTGAACAGGATGTCGGCATGTATCATATGAGAATGTGACATGAAAGGATCGACTGCGAGTGATCTCTCAATATACGATCGGCCATCATCGAGTCGATCGCTCATTATACAGGCTGTAGCCGAGTTTCTTAACAGATTAGGGTTGTCCGCTGAGATCTCCAGTCCCTTAAGCAACTGCTCGAGGGCCGCTTCAGGACGCATACTCTCGATCAGCGCCACACCGATGTTATTGTACAGATCGGGCCTGCTCCCATCGATTTCTATCCCTCTGCTGAAATATTCCACAGATTCTGCCGAGGCGCCCTGCTTTATAAGTGTCAGCCCCTTGAGGTTAAGAAACTCCCAACTATCCGGAGCGATCTCCAGCCCCCGGTCGATCTGAACCATCGATTCTTCTGTAAATCCCAGCCCGAGAAGCTGAGACGCGAGTTCGAATATATACTTCGAATTACCTGGATTCGCCTGGAGTTTCTTTTCACCAAGATCGAGATACATCCGATATTTCCGGTCGATCCTCTCCGAATCCTTGAGTCTGCCGTAATGATGTACTATTACATCTTCCACCTTGAATATCGTTAAATCGAGTGATAAGAGTGATTCTTCAACGTCCTCATGGACCTGTCCCCGGTAGCGTATATCCTCCCTGTTCCGGAACAACCGGACCTGCTGGCTCGCGAAGTACCCTATCATCTCCCGACTCACAGGATTGTCTTCATCAGCAGGAATCCATCCGAATGTGTCGGAGTCATCCGTGTATGTCCATTGTTCGAACATGAAGGCAGCGTCAGGATTACCGGAAACAAGTTCCCTGATCCTCGAATGAGATCTCCTGTCCATGATCTCATCGGCATCGAGTATGAGTATCCATTCACATCTTGCCTTTGAGATCGCGAGGTTCCTGGCCTCGCTGAAATCGTTCCTCCACTCGGTAGTGAAGACCCTCGCACCAAGCTTCTCCGCACATTGGACGGTCTCGTCGATCGACCCGGTATCGAGTACAATGATCTCGTCAGCCAGGCCTTTGACGCTGGCGATGGCGTCGGAGATAAATCCATCCTCATCACGAGTGATTATACAGCAGCTGATCGAACCGCTGGCCCGAGTCTGTCTTTCTCTCAGATCGATGATCTCGCTATTGTCAATTTCTCCCATCGACTATTTCCTCCGATTATTCTATCCATTTTCATCGCTTTATGGCGACGACTTCCATCGACCCGTTATAGTGGGCCGAAATCCTGTAATCAACGACTTCCATTCCATTGTTCCCCAGCAGATTTCTCAGCGATTTGAAAGAGAAATAGTTCATATGTTCGCACACACGCTTCATCGGATCCCGGTCTTTCATTATCCTGGAGAAAGCGCTCTCGTGATTCGGCGTAGATATCCAGATCAATCCCTTTTCGATCAGAAGCTCCGCCACCTTCGCGATGGCCTCGGTGGGTCGCCTGAAATGTTCGAGAACATCCCCCATGCATATGACATCATAGCGGTCAGGCGTATCATAGTCGGCAAAATCAGCACAGACTACGGGCAGATCGATCATCCTGGATACTCTTTCCGCGTGCGATGGTCTGATTTCCAATCCTGTGACATTGAATCCGAATTCGGCAGCTACCGCCATCAGTTCCCCGGCACCTACCCCGATCTCGAATAACCTTCGCCCATCGGTCATTCTCCGCAATCTTGATATTATCGAACCATTATATGAAAGGAGACCTGTCTTGGGCTGTTCATACTGTTCATTGTCAGAATCGGAAAGGACCCTGTCCAGGTCTGAAGGGAACGCCGACGCGTAAATGTGATTGCAACTATCGCAGATCATCCAGGAACGTACCGGATCGAAACCTTCATTGAAATCCATATTGGTCACCATGTTGAAGGTCCAGTAGTGTCTTCCCGTTTTTCCGCATAGCGGACAATCACTGACAACAGTCTGATCAATATCCCTGTAGGCATACCCATGAAAAGGATGATCCGTGGAAGTGATGCGCGAGGCAAGACGAGCGTCCGCGCTGAAGGCCCTCCGGTGAAAGGTCTCGGAGTCTTTTGCGTTACCGAGTTTGTTCTCAATCTCACCGAGTCGGAACAGGGCGACAGGAGCGACACCAGAAGAGTTTAGAAGCCTTCTCAGCATCGTTTTCGCCTCAAGATCCCGACCGGCCTCGAGATGCCCTTCAGCCTGTTTAAAAAGGCCGACGGGGTCCCCGATCGAAATACCAGTTGTGCTCATTTATTCTCCAATTGTCAAGCGCGGGACAATCCCGTCACCGAATGACATAAAACAAGAGATGTGCCACGGAACACAATCGAGGGGGATATCATTTTTCCTGGAAACAGGTGGTGCTTAATAAATTGATAATATTAACGATAGGCAAATATCAGCGCGGTGCCTCATCGGCCGTCACACACTCGTACAAGCGCACGCTTCGAGGTCAGATAGGACAAATATCTCCGTACATGGAAAAATCTTCCTAAGGGAGATGCTTGAAGAAATCCTTGAAATACCCTTCATACTTCTCCGAAATATCCGAGATCTCCATAGCCAGGATCTCTGGAACATCGTAAGAGTGATTCTTCTCTACAACGGAGCAAAGTTCTTTGAAATCCGACTTTCTACTCTTGATAAACATCAGGACCTCGTCGTCATGCCTGAACTCTCCCTTCCACTGGTAGACAGAGTGACACGAAGTAATAATGTTGATGCATGGAGACAATCCCGCGTTGATCAGCTGCATCGCTATTTGCTCCGCTTCCTCCCCGCTACCCGCGGTGACGAGGACAACATTCGGTCTATCCATCATTATCCTTTCCCGAAGTATTCACTCCCTGTACGGCCACTGATCGTTCAGTATATCCTCTACGTGAAAGACATATCCGGCATCCGCTCACCCAGAAAATCCATAGTACTCTTCATGTCGGGGATACCGGTCCTTCCTCCCGGTCTTGTGCATTTTAATGCTGCCACGGCGTTCGCGAATACACACACCCTTTCAAGATCCCATTCGTGGAGGACCCCAACGAGAAACGCGCCGTGAAAGACATCCCCGGCTCCCGTCGTATCGACGGATCTCACATTGAATCCATCGATCTCGAGGATGCCGCTCTCTGTCATCGCGACGCATCCCCTCTCGCCCAGCGTAACGACCGATGCTTCGCCCCCATATTGCAGCATGGCCTCAAGCGCGTCTACCACAGTTCCTCCAGAAGATATCTGGCTCGCGAACAGCTCACTGGCCACGATGTAATCACAGAAGGGAAGAATCTCCCTGACACCCTCACGAAGAGTGCCGGCATCTATGACGACGGTGACCCCACTTTCTTTTGCCACACGGGCAGCGGTGAGCGCGGCGCCCGGTTCCAGTGAATCTATAAGGAGTCCTTTGCTGGACCGTATCATCTCTTCGTCAAGTTCGGAAGGTTCAAGGGGAGAGAGAGTACCCCTCGTCCACAGGATCGTCCTTTCAGCCGAACCGGAATCAATCATTATAAAGGCAAACTGGGAATCCTTACCCTGTTCGATCCTGACGCAGTCCACATTGACATTTTCTTCCCTGAGCCCCTTCAGCATCAGCTCTCCGAGAAGATCATCACCCATCTTGCCTATGAACGCGGCCTTAAGACCAAGCCTGCTCATCGTCACTACAGCCGTAGCCGCGGGGCCCCCACCCTGGACCCCGAAATCAGTCATCTCCAGCTTTGAATTCAAGTCGGGTAGATGAGGTATAAAACCGTAACAATCTACAGCCGTATATCCCACACCGACTACATCCATTGATACTGGGCTGTTTCTATCCATCATCTTCCTTCCAGAGTGAGATCGCAGAGAGAATCCTACAGGAAAGAAAGTCGACAGGCAACTTCAACCTTGCCTCACATCATCGTATGCGCATATTTAAATGACTGAAATGGAACAGGACGACACCGGAGGAACACAGGATGAATGATCAGACCGACAGAAAATGGAAATTCTGCCCAATGTGCGGCGGGATCCTTTCAACGAAGTTTTTCGAAGGAAGAGACCGTCTGTACTGTGGGAAAGAAGATCGGTATCATTATGAAAACCCACTTCCTGCGACGACATCCATTGTGATCGACGAGGGAAGGATCCTCCTTGTGTTGAGAAACCGTGAGCCGGGACTTGGTCAGTGGGCCCTCCCTGGTGGATTCATCGAGACAGGTGAAAGTCCCGCAAAAGCGGCAGCCCGGGAACTCGAGGAAGAGACAGGGATCAGGGCATATGATCCCGAGTTGATCGATACGATCCATCAGGAAAGCGATTTCTACCAGACAACGATCCTTATCATAGGATACAGATTCGGCCGGTTCGAAGGAAATATCGCTGCTGGTGACGACGCTGATGACGCCCGATTCTTTCCAGTCGACGAAATGCCGTCTATTGCGTTCAAAAGCCACATGTCGTTGATCAGAAAGGTGCTGGCCGGTGGTTCAGATACGCCATAGGGCAAGGTCTTCTTCTGAGGCCGGAGGTGCTTCGAACTCCATCTTCTCCTCTCCCCGCTCGATATCGACTTTAACCGTTTTCTCTTTCTTCCCGTCGCTGTATCTTGCCGCTACAGCAGCTATGACAGGAAAGTCATCCTGCACCGGATCACCCAGAATAACCACCGTCGGTCCCGGGACATCCGGGGTCATAGCCAGATAGTGATCGGCCCATTTCGCTTCAAAATACTCGTTTTCCTCCTGATTTCTTCCCACAACGATCTTGACCCTGTCGGAGAGTCTCAGGTGCCGCCCCGTTGAAAAAAGGACCGTGTCCCGCACCGTAAGATCGCGCCCCCCGGAATGCTCGACATGATCGGAATATTTTCTGGCGTAATTGATATCTGTAAGGGCGCATCCACCAGCCGGAGCCCCATATCCCCTGACGCCGAGTTCCTCCGCCAGGTTCATCTGCCTCTTCCGCGATCTGCCCTGGATATCGAGAAGCATTTCACGATCCACGAGGCCATTCTCTTCGATCTCTGTCGGCTTTAGCAGTTTCGCGCAAAGTGGACGCAGCAGTCTGCCTGCCAGGCCACTATCCTTTTCAACAGAACGCATTGCGATGAGATGTTGGGACATGGGCCTCTGCCCGAGCACTTCGCCAGTGAAGATGAAATCGTAGCCTTCCGATCTCATGATCTCCGCAGCCTTTCTCAATAGAAATATCCTGCAGTCGATACAAGGATTTACATTCTTGCCGAATCCATGTGGTGGATCTTTCATCACACTCAGAAAATCAGCGGATACATCGATGGCTCTGACAGGTATTCCTGTAAAGCCGGAAAGGGTACTGCTTCTTTTCTCAGAGATATCCTCCATCGAGGCCAGGTCATTTACCCTCATCCTGAGGTTTTCAGGCGTAAACCCGTTGAGGAAATGGACTCCCAGCAGGTCTATCCCCTGTTTTGCAAGAACAGCCACAGCCAGAAGGCTGTCAAGCCCTCCGGATATCATTCCTATACCCTTAACACGCCGTTTCATACGTCACCCCTGTATTATTACCGTTCCGAACCGATGATGATTATGAAACTACTATTATTCTGAATCACGCGCAAGAACACGTTTGAGGCCAGCAGCAACAAAGTTGAATGACAGACAGACGATGAATATGAGGAATCCAGGGGCAACAGCTGCCACAGGAGCGGTCCGGAGGAGGTGCTGAGCGTTATTCAACATATTTCCCCAGGTCGCCAGGGGCGGTTGGACGCCAAAACCGAGAAAGCTGAGGGAACTCTCGATGAGAATGGCCCCTGCAAACCCTGTTGTGGCGGATACTGTCACAGGGACGATAGCCTGTGGAAGGATATGGCGAAAGACTATACTACGATCGGATACTCCCAGAGACCGGGCCGCTTCAACGAATTCTTCCTGGCTCAACCGCATGAACTCCGCTCTCACGGTCCGTGACGTCTCCATCCATGACGTGGCGCCAATGACCAGAGGAATAACGAGTATCTTCCCGCCAGCAGCAGATGCCGCGACCATAAGGATCAGAAATACCGGGATTGAAAGAAAGATATCGGTCAATCCACAGACTGCTCTGTCCACCGGTCCCCGAAAATACCCTGCCATGCTGCCAAAGATTATTCCGGCAAGTACACCGATAGTGATCGAGGAAAAAGCGATAAACAGAGAATATCTCCCTCCATAGAGGAGCCTGGTAAACACATCCCTGCCAAGTTCGTCCGTACCCAGAATATGATCAGGTGACGGTGCCGCGCCGACCTTGTCCAGATCGATCTCGTTCATCCCGTAGGGTGAAAATAATGGCGCCAGGACAGAAATCAGAAGAATAAGCAGGATCAGGATAAGCGAGATCGCGGCGGGCCTGTCATCACGAAACCCACACCGAGCGAAAGTTCCAGACAGGCTGGCCCCGGATGATCTTTCATCCCACGCATTCTGTGCCTGAGGCTGCCGCATCACTTCCCTCCCCTCATGGTACTTGCGCTATCAACTGTCAGCCCGGATGCTCCGCCCCTGTCCCGGAATGAAGTTCCCTTCTTCAGAACTCTCGGATCTATGATCATGTTGATCAGGTCTCCAGCCAGATTGAAAAGGATTATCAGCATCGAAGAGATAACGACTATTCCAAGGACCCTGGCA
This sequence comes from Candidatus Latescibacterota bacterium, assembly GCA_019038625.1. Lineage (NCBI taxonomy): Bacteria > Pseudomonadati > Candidatus Latescibacterota > Candidatus Latescibacterota bacterium. The sequence continues at coordinate 22,421 of JAHOYU010000131.1, forward strand.
TTATCCTGCCGCTGGAGCCCTTCGTAGAACAATCTCCCGATACCAGGCCAGGAAAAGACGGTCTCGGTGATCACCGCTCCCGTGAACAGGGTCGGCAGTTGCATGACCATGACCGAGACAGCCGGCAGGATAGCATTCCGCATGGAGTGTTTAAATACTATCCTCCATTCACCCAGGCCTTTTGCCCTCGCCGTCCTGATAAAGTCTCCCCTTCCTGCATCGAGCAACCCCGCCCTTATGTACCTTCCCCATGAAGCGGCATATGTCATGGACAGCAGGAGCGCGGGCAGGATGATATGCATGAGCCGGCCCCCGGTATCTCCGGCTCCTCCTGACAGTCTTCCTCCTGCCGGGAAAATACCCAGTTTGAGGGAAAAAATGAAAAGCGCCATAAGGCCGGTCCAGAATACTGGGACCGACATCCCGGCAATAGACGTTATCGAGAATATCTGGTCGATCAGTCTTCCTCTATAGACAGCCGACAGGACACCCACGGCAAAACCGACCAGTATAGCCAGGATATAGGCCGTGGCCATAAGCTCAAGAGTCGCGGGAAGTCTTTCGATGATCATCATGGAAACACTCCTGCCAGTCACCTGACTCCTGCCAAGATCGAAACGGAGAAACACCTGTCTGAACCAGCACAGATACTGAACCGGCAGCGATCGGTCCAGGCCGTAATTCTCTCTGATCCTGGCCAGGTCGTCCCCGCTGACCTTGGGATTGGAGGCAAGAGTACCGACCGGTCCACCCGGCGTCAGATGCATCATCGAGAAAACGATCATTGAGACACATATGACCAGGGGTATCGTCCACGCGATTCTTTTCAATATCATCATACTCATCGATCACTCACTCTTTTACGTTCTCGATCATGGCTTTCTTACTGAACCGTCCATCGACACCACAATCAAATGACTCGCCTGGTCGCGGTATCTTCGCGTCGAGGCCAAGTTCATCCCTGATCCTGTCCTGCATAAGCTCCGAACTGTGCATTTCCCCGTGAACGATAAAGACCCCGTCTAAACCCTCTATACCGGCAAGCCATGATACGAGTTGATCCTGGTCGGCGTGACTGGAAAAAGAGACGACCCGCAATATCTCGATCGCCGGGTTTATCCAGTCCTTCTCCAGCTTTTTCCCTTCCCGATGACGAACAAGTACCGGTGTCTCTCCCCTGGCCAGCCTTCTTCCGACTGACCCTGGAGACTGCCACCCTACCATGCATAAAAGATTTTTCTCACAGTCGAACATTCTCATCAAATGCCGGGGTGAATTCGCGTAATTCAGATCACCACTCGAAGAGATGAATATTGATGGCTCATGCTTCCTGGCATGTACCTTCATCGAAGTAGCACTTTTTACTTCCCTTAGACCAGGCGGTGCAAGAAGTCTGTCCCCGAACAGATCGAGTACATATTCAGAAAATTCCATCCGTGATTCCCGGTAGATCGATGTGATCTTCCTTGCCGTGGGACTGTCCGAATAGATCAGCGTCCCTGGCGGGATGACTCCGTGATGG
>JAHOYU010000132.1 GCA_019038625.1 Candidatus Latescibacterota bacterium
CTCTTACCCTGTGGTATCAGCAGAAGGGATGATCTCCATGAATCCCGGGATAATTATCGAGCTGGTCATGCCTGGGTCAGCGGGCGATCTGACTGATAAGGAAATATTGAAAGACTGGACTTCCATGAGATCGGTCGAAGCAGTCCGGAATGGAAGGGTATATATACTGAGGAAAGATTATGCTCATATTCCCGGGCCGAGATTCATCTTCCTCCTTGAGGATATGGTAGAAGTGATCAGGGGTGTGGAAAAGTGAATAAGAGCGTGATCAATATAAATGATGTTACATGTTTCATAGGTGTAGACCGGATACTCGATTCTGTTTCTTTTGATGTATCGAGAGGCGAAAGAGTCTCGATACTTGGTCCTAACGGAGCGGGTAAATCGACACTTCTCAGGTGTGTTATGAGAATACTGCCCGTATCATCCGGGAGTATATCGATAGACGGGACAGACACACTAAGGATGCCCAGGAAGAAGCTTGCATCGCGGGTCGGCTACGTGCCGCAGCACCAGGGAGGCAGCTGTCCTTTTTCAGTGGAAGAATACGTTCTTCTGGGACGCTATCCTCACCTTAGTCCCTTTTCCTTCGCAGGCGACAAGGACAGAGATGTCGCCATGAAAGCCCTTGAGAGAACAGGTATGGGAAATTTCTCAGAAAGGTCATTCGATACGCTCAGTGGGGGGGAACGGCAGATGGTACAGATCGCCGCGGTGATGGCCCAAGGCGTGGAAGTACTTCTTCTCGACGAACCCTCAGTCTATCTTGATCCCGGGCACAGGTCGGGCCTGATGAAATTGCTTTCCGCACTGAACTCGGAAGAAGGTATGGCCATAGTCACCGTCACACACAATATCAACGAGGCAATACTCTCCGGCGGAAAAATGATAATGCTCAGAGAGGGAAAGATCATATTTACAGGTGAACCAGGGCTGGCGATCTCCTCTGGAAAACTCGAGGAGTTGTTCGGAAAACAGTTCGTGTATTGTGAACATCCTGTGACAGGGGATGCTATGGTCCTTCCCGATGGAAGATGGGGAAATGAATAAGAAAATATACATTGTCCTGACGATATGTGTCATCTCCTCCATAGTGACGGTATGTGCTCCCTTCTTTGGTATGGAATCGATCACTCCGGCTGATGTGATAGAGGGTGGAAGCCAGGTCAAGATGGATATCTTCTGGAAGATAAGAGTCCCGCGTGTCGTGTCTGCGTATATCGCGGGAGGCGCACTGGCCCTCGGGGGAATGGCTTTTCAGGCAATGTTCAGAAATCCTCTGGCCACACCTTTTACTTTGGGAGTCTCCAGCGGAGCGGCTTTCGGTGCTTCCCTCTACACTTTGTTCGGTACGACATTTGTATTGCTTGGAGTGACCGGGCAGTCGCTCAGCGCATTTATCTGGGCTCTCGCATCGATAATGATAGTTTACGGCCTTACAAGGGCCAGGAAGGGATTTTCCACAGCGACCATGCTCATTGCCGGTGTCGCAGTTAATTTTCTTTTTTCAAGTATGATATTGTTTATGCAGTATATCAGCGACTTTGATAATTCTTTCAGAATAATCAGGTGGATGATGGGAGGGTTCGGGTTAACTGGATATGGAGCGGTAAAATCGATTCTCCCATTCGTCGTGCCGGGTGTTCTTCTCGTCTTTCTGTTCGCGGATGAATTGAATCTGCTGGTTCTTGGTGAGGAGACAGCCTTGAGCAGGGGAGTCGATGTAAAACGAACAAGGAAGATCCTGTTTTTTGCAACTTCGTTGATGACTGGTGGGATCGTTGCCGCTTTCGGGCCGATCGGATTTGTGGGTATGATGGCCCCTCATATATGCAGAATGGTAATCGGCGCGAACCATCGGTATCTGGCCCCGGTCACACTGATGTTCGGTGGAATGTTTCTCGTCGTCTGTGACACTATTGCCAGGATGTTGATAGCTCCGGCCGAGATCCCGGTAGGTGTCTTGACCGCTCTTCTCGGTGGGCCGTTTTTCCTTTGGCTGCTTATGGCAGGTTTTTCGGAGGGAGTACCCGGAGGAAGAAAGCGGCTAAAAGCATCAAGGAAGAAATGAATAATATGACTATCTCCACTACAGGAAAAATATTCGATCTAAAGAAATTCGCGATTCATGACGGGCCCGGTATCAGGACTACTGTTTTCTTTTCCGGCTGTCCTCTTGACTGCTGGTGGTGTCACAATCCCGAAGGGATCAATAATGACAATTGTGGGAAAGGAGTCCCTGGAAAAAGATTCTTTTCCGATCTGGAAGATTGTTTTACAGGGCCAGCTGTAACCATCGATAATTTGATGTCAGAAATAAAGAAGGACAGTGTCTTTTACGACCAGTCCAGTGGCGGTGTGACCATGTCTGGAGGAGAGCCGCTGATGCAGCCCGATTTCCTCAAAGAATTACTTTCAGCATGTACAGAGTCGGGGATTCATACGACTCTGGATACTTCAGGTTATTCGTCACCTGATATCCTCGCCAGAATAACAAGTGATGTCGATCTCTACATGTTCGATATAAAACTGATGAATGATGAAGATCATATCATGTATACAGGAGTATCGAACCGACAGATCCTGGAGAACTTCAGGATGCTGTCTGCATCGGGGAAGAGGATTTGGGCCCGTGTCCCGTTGATTCCCGGGATCACTGACACTACTGCCAACCTGGATTCGATAGTTTCATTTCTTGTAGATTGTGGTAAAATTGAATGTGTCAGTCTACTTACCTATAACAGGATAGGTGAAGACAAATTCCGGAGAATGGGAATTGAATACAGGCCAGGGCCACTCGAAACACAGAATGACACAAAACTCGATGAGATCAGGGCACTATTCGAAAGAGCAGGACTCGTCGTTTCCGTTGGAGGGTGAAGGTGGAATGAAAGAACGTATCCGACTGCTCAGAGGAAAGAGCCTCGAAGCAGAACCTCTCATATCTATTGAGCGAGCGCAACTCATCACTGACTTCTACAGTAATCACGATGACGGGACGATGTCCATTCCCAGGCAGAGGGCTTCGGCTTTTCGCTTTATTCTGGAAAAAAAGGAGATCCATGTTGATGATGGAGAGCTGATCGTCGGCGAGAGAGGTCCAGGACCGAAGGAGACACCGACTTACCCCGAGATATGTACTCACACGATGAAGGACCTTGAAATTCTCGATACAAGGGAGAAGATAAGGTTCTCGGTGTGTGATGAGGTCCGAAGGATCCAGAGAGATGAGATAATACCTTTCTGGTCCGGGAGATCGATCAGGGACCTGCTTTTCGAGCGGGTGGATGATGAATGGAAGGCTGCCTATGATTCCGGGATCTTTACCGAGTTCCAGGAGCAGAGGGCGCCAGGTCATACCGTGCTGGACGACAAGATCTACAGGATGGGATTCTCCGACCTCCGTGGTGAAATTGCTGAAAACATCGAAAAGTTTAAATCAGGTGATAATGTTGATAAGGAATCCAGACTTGAAGAATTGATGGCGATGGATACCGCGGCGGAGAGTCTTATAATGTTCGCGGGAAGGTATGCAAAAAAGCTCGAAGCCTTATCTATGGAAGAAACTGACAAAGATAGAAAAGATGAGCTGGCAAAGATGGCGTCAGTATGCAGGAAAGTGCCGGAGAACGCTCCCGAGACTTTCTGGGAAGCACTTCAATATTACTGGTTCGTTCATCTCGGGGTAATCACTGAGTTGAACACATGGGACTCGTTCAATCCGGGAAGACTGGATAGACATCTGCTTCCCTTTTATAGAAATGATATTGCAGCGGGCATTCTTGACGAAGAGAAAGCGAAAGAACTTCTTCAATCATTCTGGATCAAATTCAACAACCAGCCCGCGCCACCAAAGGTGGGAGTCACTGCACAGGAGAGCAACACCTACACCGATTTCTGTCTCATAAATCTTGGCGGTGTTGACGCTGAAGGAGATGATGCTGTCAACGAAGTCACTTATCTTATCCTCGACGTTATCGAAGAGATGAGGTTGCTGCAGCCAGGCTCGATGATCCAACTCAGCAGAAAGAATCCTGAAGACTTCCTTCACAGGGCTCTAAGAATCATAAAGACCGGTTACGGACAGCCATCGATATTCAATTCAGAAGCTATCATCGGAGAGATGCTCCGCCAGGGGAAGGATATAGTCGATGCTAGAAACGGTGGGGCAAGTGGCTGTGTTGAGACTGGCGCGTTCGGAAAGGAATGCTACATACTGACAGGATACTTCAACCTGCCTAAGGTTCTGGAGGTCACACTTTTTAACGGTTTGGACCCCTTGTCAGGAGAAAGGCTGGGGCCAGCCACAGGAGAAGCTGGATCTTTCCAGTCGTTCCAGGAACTGTTCGACGCTTTCCGCGTTCAATTAAGGCATTTTGTGGATATCAAGATCAGGGGAAATATCATTATCGAAGAGTTATGGTCTGAAGTGCTTCCGGCACCATTCCTTTCACTCCTTATTGACGATTGTATTGTGAAAGGGCTGGATTACAACTCTGGAGGTGCGAGGTACAACTCGTCCTATATTCAGGGCGTTGGTTTGGGCTCAGTGACCGATTCGCTTGCGGCCCTGAAATTTCATGTATTTGAAAAAAAGGATGTATCGATCGGTAGTATGATGAAAGCGATCAGGTCCGATTTTGAAAGCTTCGATGAATTGAGACATATTCTTCTTCAGGAAAGTCCCAAATACGGTAACGATGACGATTATGCCGATTCGATAATGACTGAAGTATTTAACGAATATTTTGAGGCTGTAGACGGAAGGCCGAACTGGAAGGGTGGGGTATTCAGAATCGATATGTTGCCGACCACATGTCACGTATACTTCGGGAAAGTCACTGGAGCTATGCCTGACGGGAGAAAAGCCGGAAAGCCTCTTTCCGAGGGGATTTCACCCGTGCAGGGAGCCGACAGGGACGGGCCCACAGCGGTTCTGAGATCTGCCGCAAAATTCGATCATATCAAGACCGGCGGGACGCTCCTCAATCAGAAGTTCACTCCTGGTATCTTTTCAGAGGAAAGCGGTATAGAAAAGGTGGGGCACCTCGTTCGTTCATATTTCAGGATGATGGGTCACCATATTCAGTTCAATGTAGTAGAGGCAGACATGTTGAGGAAGGCACAGAAAACGCCTGAAGACTACAGGAATCTGATAGTACGTGTCGCTGGATACAGCGACTATTTCGTCGATCTGGGAACCGAATTGCAAAATGAGATCATTGAGCGCACCGAGCACGGAATCAACTGAGTCCTGCCGGGGCCGGAAAGATTATGAAAGAAAACACCATCTTTTCCAGAAAGATCCCCCTTGACTACGGATCGATCCTGATATTCTTATTGGCTCTCCTTGTCAGGATAGTATACCTCTCCGAGATTCGCTCAACGGTGACCTTTCTGGTCCCCATCATTGATTCCTCGACGTACAGTGAGGTCGCCCGGAATGTCGCGTCGGGAGGTGTTCTGGATCCTCGTCTTTTCTGGCAGGGTTTTCTCTACCCGGTGATTCTGGCTGTCTTTTACAAACTATTCGATTCTCCGCTTTTAGCTGCGAGAATCGCACAGGTAGTCGGTGGAGCGATTACATGTGTTTTAGTCTACAGAACGGGACGTTTGATATTTGACAGGCGAACGGGGCTGACAGCCGGCCTGATAATGGTGTTTTGTGGCCCGATGATATTTTTTGAAATGGAACTTCTTGCTGCTGGATGGGCCGCTCTCCTTTCAATGCTGCTTATAATGCTTTACATGAAGGCGATCGATAAGAGACAGCCATGGGTTTATGCAGCGGCAGGTATTGTCGGTGGGCTGGCTTCGATAGCAAGAGCAACGTTTTTGCCGTATGTCCTCGTGATGACTCTTTTCATTGTGTGGAAAGTTATCAGAGAAAAGTCAGGAATCAAGGGAAAGATCCTGAATGTCGTCCTTATCACCGGGACTGCGGCCATGATTCTGCTCACAGTATCGCTTCTCTCAGAAAAGGCTACCGGACATTTTAGCCCGATACCCAGGGCGGGGTCATTGAATCTGTATGTCGGAAACAATCACGACACCGATGCGACGATGATGATCCGTCCAGGCGCAGACTGGCGGAGGCTTGTCAGGGAACCAGAATTGAACGGATTCATGGATGATTCGGGGCATAGAAGATATTTTATGAACAGATTCAGGGATTATGTTGCGACAGATACGGGGTCTTTCATAGTCGGATTGGGATCAAAGACTCTGCAGTTGATATCTTCGAGAGAGATCCCAAGGAATATCGATATCTACTCGAGCAGGTCGGATTCCAGGATTCTTTCTCTGCTGGTCTGGAAAGTGGGAAGGTTCGGTTTTCCTCTGGGCATAATTCTCCCGTTCGCTTTCCTGGGTCTCATTGCCGGGATCAGAAAGTTTAGCCTGCCGATTTCCCTGTTTCTGGTTGTATATGCCGGCGCGCTCATCCTCGTCTTTATTTCATCCAGATACAGGGTGGTGATGCTTCCGGTGTTGTCTATCATGTCAGCAGCGGGCGGGATCTTTTTCTTCGACTCGGTTAGAGAACGGGAACCGAAGAGGTTGTCAGCTGTGCTTGCAGTGCTGCTGATTACAGTCGTATTGACCACTCTTCCCGGGCCCTTTGTGACAGAAGGGTATCATTACCGAGCGGAGAAACACGCTTCTGCTGGGTACGAACTGGGTAAAGTCGGCAGGTTGCAGGAGGCAGCGGAGCAGCTTGGCGTCGCTGTCGAATTGGAGCCTGAGTATGCTGGGGCACACAGGATGCTGGGAAATGTGCTTAGCCAGTCAGGAAAATATGAGTCTGCACTTATACATTTCAGGAAAGCGCTCGAGATCGAGCCCTCATCGTCTACCACACAACTTTATGTTGCTGTTGCCCTTGCGAAACTTGGAAGAAATAGTGAGGCTCTTGAGTACCTCGACAGGGCAGAAGAAGGAGCTCTTGCAGCGAAGGAAAAGATGCTGTATATCCAGGTCATTAACCTGAGGTCGGCAATTGAGAGATCCGGGAAGGAACCGATAGTACAATGAATCTTTTTCGTTCTAAAATTCGGCGATTATTATCCGTTACAGGTGCGTTCGCAGTCCTATCTGTCTTGTCATGTTCGGACAGCCCATTCGATCCAGGCGAACCAGAACCCGAATCCGGGTGGTCCATTCAAAACCCAGATCTGGTCATCAGGGGATTGAGGGATCTCTCCAGTGCCGGAAATGGAAAGCTGGTATCTGTCGGTACTGGTGGATCGATATACCTCAGCCTGGATGCTGGAGAGGCGTGGAGCGATATATCGTCTCCAATTAACCTGAATATGTATGGAGTGGATTTCCTGGATAACAACAATGGTATGGCTGTTGGTGACGCCGGAAACCTTATAATGACAGACGACGGTGGGCTGACATGGGAGATCATCGATACAGGGATATCAAATACTCTTAACAGTGTTTCGGTCACCGGGGATAGCTGTGCTGTAGCGGCTGGAGCCGGAGGTACGATTTTGAGGATAAATGAGGTCGACGGTGCCTGGGCGACTGAGATTGTTTTTGTGCCGGAGCGTTTCAACGCGATCCAGTCGATCGGTGGGGACAATCTAAGAGCTGTAGGAACTGAAGGCTGGGTATATTCATCAAGGGATGGCGGGAATACGTGGAGACGATCAGATTGTGGCGAGGATGTAGAATTGAAAGGCCTCTTTTTTCATGATACGCAAAATGGACTAGCCGTTGGCGATGCTGGCCGGATATTTATGACGGACAACGGTGGGATATCATGGACGAAGACTCATGACTTCACATCAGTCGATTATCTTGATGTCTGTTTTTTCCATCCTGACAGTGGTGTGGTCGTCGGGACAGGGGGGTCCATGCTCTTTTCTATGGACGGGGGAATGGGTTGGGACGTGATCGATGTCGAAACGGAAAGCGATATAAATGATATTTTCTTTCTTAACAGGTCAAGTGGAGTTGCGGCAGGTGACGATGGCGTTGTTCTATTCTCTGGGGACGGAGGAAGGAACTGGGAAGCCATTTCGAGCCTGGAGGTGACGGAAGACCTGTATGGAGCATATATCGATGAGACAGGGAAGATATTAGTCGCAGGTTCAGGAGGGAAGATTTACGCGAAGGCAGGAACCGGAGCCGAATGGACAAGCGTTACGTCAGGAGTCACGAAGAGTCTTTATGGTCTTTCTGGGAACGGCTCTGGAGAACTTGCAGCCTGTGGGTCCGGAGGTGCTTTGATACTGAGCCATGATGGAGGTTTAACCTGGAGCAGCGCAGGTGGATCGATTACGAAGACTTTTCTCGACATTTCGGTTGATACAGATGGTAATTATACAGCCTCGGGACCAGAAGGGTTGATCGTCGCCTCAACAGATCAGGGTGTTTCGTGGAGGAGGCTTGTTGGAAAGATTGAAAATTATCTGAACGATATTTCTTTCTCGGATTCCCTCAATGGAGCGGTTGTGGGATATTCCGGAGTCATCGCTCGTACTGTGGATGGAGGGGAGACGTGGTTTTTCCAGGAGAGTGGGACGAATGAGCCACTCTTCAGCATCTCGATGATCGACTCGGTCGAAAGTGTGGTTGTGGGAGAGACAGGATTGGTTCTCCATACTATGGATGCAGGGAAAACATGGACCATTCGCCCAACCGGCCTGTCCGGAAGATTATTAGGAGTCGATATAATGGAAGGCCCCTCATGGGCTGTAGTCGGAAAGGATGGCCATGTAGGGATATCTCAGGATAAAGGTGCTACATGGTCGAATATAGACACATTGACTTCAATGGATCTTTATGGAGTATGTCATTCCAGCATCCAGGAAATAATTGTCGCGGGAGAATCCTCGAAGATAATCAAGAGTGTGGATGGCGGAGCAGGTTGGGACGATGTGTCTCTTTCTGTCACCGATGACCTGAATGCCATCGCAATGTATGACCTTGAGATCGCCTTTGCCGCAGGAGACAATGGTACGATAATGAAGACAGGAAATTCCGGGAGCAGCTGGCTAAAGTGCAGTTCTCCCGTGAGCTCTGACCTTTCGTCAATCTTTATTAAGGACGAAAGTACCGTTTATGTCTGTGGCAGAGGAGGATCAATCCTTCAAACAGTGAACGGTGGACAGGACTGGACGGAGCAGGATTCTGGTGCAGGAGTAGATCTGAGAGCTATAGTATTTACAAGCGAGGGTCGCGGAGTCGCGGTAGGTAATTCAGGTAACATAGTCACTACAGATGATGAGGGCTCTACCTGGAATACTATCACTGGTCCCATATCCGAGGACCTGACATCCGTATTTTTTCATGGTGATTCGATCGGGATGGCGACAGCAGTATCCGGGCAGGTGATATTGACTGTTGATCGTGGGGAGAACTGGATAGAGCTCGAAACAGGAATAGCCACTCCTCTATACTCTGTTGGTGCGGCGAACGACAACGTCTGGAGAGCCTGCGGAGAAGGCGGAATGATCATCGGGTCGGATGACAGGGGAGAGACGTGGTCGGTCAACACTTCTCCGACAGGCGTTGACCTGAACAGCGTCTTTTACTCAGTTGAATATCTCTGGTTTGCCGCAGGAGATGGGGGGATGTTGCTGAAGACGATTGATGACGGGATGACCTGGTTCAGGTTGACCGGAGTAACAACTGAAGACCTTAACTCGATATACTTCTTCGACAATCTCGAGGGCAGTGCCGCGGGGGCAGGCGGAACAATTATCAGGACATGGACAGAGGGTGAAAACTAAAGAAAAATAAATATCGTGGACGAATGCCCCTGGATATATTTCCTTGTGGAAAATACGATCAGGAGCATTGCGCCGCAGGCTCAATAGCCTGTCTGAGGCTGTTGTCAGGAACTTAAGCGGAAGAACCCCAGGAGCATCGCAAGTAACGAGATCCCCAGTGTTGTAAAGGCTATGATCGCTCCGATCAAGACCATCCTCTTGAACATTTCGTGTTTTGCTTCCTTGTAAGCTTCCATCTGGTCCTCCTTTGTGAGAGTGACAGGAATTTCTGTCAGTATCCCTGTGTTCGCCGGGTCTTTAACTATTTCCGCTATTTCAGGGTCGGTCTCGATATATTCCTCGACCAGCTTTCTTGTGTCCGAGCTTCCTTCCCCGGAGACAAATAGCGGCAACAGGTCAAGGATCACATCTCTGGTGATCTTCATGATCCTTTTTCCTCCTTTTTTAATCTATCAACGATCAATTTCTTTCTGGCTCTGTGGACTTTGACTTTGGCGGATGAGAGGGATATTCCGAGGACCCTGGAGATCTCATCGTAAGAAAGTTCATGCCCGACTCGCATGATAAAGGCTGTCCGTTCTTTCTCTGGAAGTGTCCCTATCACTCTCAGTACTCTTTGAAGCTCCATCCTTGATTCCGTCACAATATCCGGACCGGGAGATGAGTCGATATGCGTATCTTCGAGTTCGGTGAGATACTTCCCTTTTCTGATATTTTCCAGATGAAGGTTTCTGGCTATTGCAAAGAGGTATGCCATTAATGTATCAGTATGAATCTTTCCATTCCTTGCCCAGGCTCTGACGAAAGTATCTGATGTAATATCTTCAGCTTCATCTTTTTTCCCGCTCAGCCAGAATGCAAAACGAAAAACATCTGCTGAATAATCGGTGTATAGGGTCTTAAAATCCAAATCTGCTCCTCTCTGGTGACAATATGAACGAGGAAGAAGAAAGTTACAATAAATCTTGCTTGAGGGGGAGTTCTGCTTCACAGAAAGACTGCAACGAATACTGGGTTTGATGACATTCCCGGTGCCGGAGGAGGAAATCGAACCCTCACGGTACTAAGTACCGGGGGATTTTGAGACGGGACATCGAGCAATCGCAAATCGTTGATTTACAAATATATATATGGCATCAGATTCTGAAGACGCTTTGGTGATATTTGCCTTTGTTTGTTTATGTTTGAAATGCTCAGGTACAATTCAGGCACATTTTCAACTTTCCACACTTGATTTGACAGTAGTAAATGTCTCTGTTAACATTTCAGAACTATGATAGGGGAAACAATATCTCATTATAAAATAATCGAGAAGCTCGGAGAGGGTGGAATGGGGATAGTCTATCGTGCCGTCGACACGAAGCTCGACCGCGATGTGGCGATAAAGGTTCTGCCAAAACATCTCAGCTCCGATCCCGAGGCGACAAAGCGGTTCATCCATGAGGCTAAGGCCGCTTCAGCTATCGATCATTCCCATATCGGCACTATATATGAGATAGACGAGACGGATGATGGAATCACTTTCATCGTCATGGCCCACTATGAAGGGGAGACACTAAGAGAGAGGATTGACCGCGAGGAGATCAGCGTAGAGAAAGTGCTGGATATAGCATCGCAGATCGCATCCGGACTCTCGAAGGCACACCAGAAGGAGATTGTCCACAGGGACATCAAGCCGTCAAACATTATCATCACAGGCGATGGAGAGGTGAAGATAATAGATTTCGGTCTGGCAAAGCTCACTGGCAGGACGAGATTGACGAAGGAAGCGGGCACACTCGGTACTGCCGCCTATATGTCCCCTGAGCAGGCGATGGGGGAGGAGGTTGATCAACGCTGTGATATCTTTTCCCTGGGCGTGATTATCTACGAGATGCTCACTGGTGATCCACCGTTCAAGGGTACGCACGAGGCGGCCTTGCTCTATGAGGTTGTGCATGAAGAGCCACAACTGATAAGGGATCTTCGCTCGAATGTTCCATTCGAACTTGACCAGGTTGTCAAAAAAGCTTTGGCGAAGGATAAGGATGAACGTTACAAGCGTGCGGGCGATATCCTGTTGGAACTGGATACCATCAAGAAAAAGATTGAATCGAATACCGAGAAGGGCGTAAGCGGCGAAACCGAGGTTATTCCTTCCATTGCTGTGTTGCCGTTCGTTAATATGAGTCCGGACCCTGAGAACGAGTACTTCGGTGACGGTCTAGCTGAGGAGCTGATCAATGCATTTACTCAATTGAAAGGGCTGCATGTCGCCGCACGCACTTCGGCTTTCACTTTTCGGGGCAGGGAAACAGATATAAGAGAAATCGGTAAAAAGCTCGATGTGAGTACCATTCTCGAAGGGAGTGTCCGCAAGGCAGGGAACAGGCTGCGCATTACTGCCCAGCTCATAAATATCACCGATGGCTATCACCTGTGGTCGGAACGATACGACCGGGAGATGGATGACATATTCACGATTCAGGATGAGATCACTACTGCAATCGTGGAGCAGTTGAAAGTGGAACTTATTGGAGAACAGAAAGAGACGATAGTAAAGCGTTCCACCAAAAACCTGGAAGCGTACGATTTGTATCTGAAGGGCATTTACTATTGGAACAAGCTCACACCGGACGGATTCGAGAGAAGCCGCGAGTGTTTCGACAAGGCTATCGAGAAAGATTCACACTACGCACTGGCCTACGTCGGCCTGGCTGACAGTTACTGGATGAGCTCTATCTGGGGAAATTTGTCACCACACCAGACGTATCCCAAAGCACGGGAGGCGGTCAAAAAGGCACTTGAGATAGACGATACACTTGGCGAGGCTCATGCGTCACTGGCAACCATTCATACATTTTATGACTGGAACTGGGAGGCTGCGGAGAGAGAGTTCAAGCGAGCTATCGAACTGGCTCCGGCTTCCTCCTTTACCCGTGTTTATTATTCTTTCTACTTGAATCTCAGAAGGCGGTATGACGAGGCCATCAGTCAAGCCAGAAAAGCACAGGAGCTCGATCCTATTTCCAGCTGTAATGCACATCTTGGACATAGGCTCTGGCAAGCACGCAGGTACGACGAGGCGATCGAAGAGTTTCTAAAATGGCTCGTGATTGAGCCCAACGACTGGTTCTCACACCATCACCTTGGGGAGTTGTATCTGGCGAAATCGATGTTCAAAGAAGCTATTGCGGAAATCGACAAATCTGTTGAGCTTTCCGGTGGCGTTCCCCTGAATGTCGCGCTCGCTGTTATGGCTCATTATCGGTTTGGAGACAAGGATGTTTCCGAGCGCCTCTTCGAGAGCTTGAAGAAAAGGGCAAGCCATGAATATATCCAGCCAATGTGTTTTATCATTATTAATCTGGCTCGTGGAGAGATGGATCAAGCCTTCGAGTGGATCAAAAAAGCTTCTGAGGAGCGTGATAGCTTTTTACCCTGGCATAGAGTGACACCCGTGGATTGCATGAACTTCCCGAACGATCCAAGAGTTGATGAACTGTTAGACCGGCTGGGACTGCCTTGACCAGATGCTTACAGCTGAAAGGCACAAATCCAGGCACAAAATAGGCACAATTGATGTGGAACAGGAACTGCGAAATTCTCAGTGGTAGATTGAAAACAAATATAGTCGTCGTATAACGGAGTGAGATCGGAGGTAATTATGGAAAAAATATTATCGCCAATATTTATTTTCATCGTAGTGCTTATTGGCTGCGCGACCACTTTGTGGGCACAAACGCAAGAACAGGAAGTGGTATCACTGAGCGATTCTATCGGACACGAAATTGACAAAGCGGAGAGAGATATTTATCACCTTTTCCCCGATATCAAAGGGTTCCAATCGGCGCGAATTGTTCGAGTGTCACGTTCAAAGTATCGATTGGATTATACTTGCGAGGATGTGGCAGGGCTTAAACATAAATCCAGAAATATTTCTGCTGATGCATTGGAATTGACCAGACTCCACGTTAAGTTGACGGAGGATTATCATAAGACTCGGCTTTCCAGTGCGATTGATCGAGAATTGGAAGCCGAAATATTGTATCGGATGGCTTTAAAATACGCCTCTCAAGCCAAGTACAACATGTCCTCAAGACTTTTCGGTGATTTGCTCTTGGATTATTCTGAAAGCAACCAAGCTTCAGAGGTCAAGGAGTTTCACGCTAGTGCTGAACGGTTATGGAAGACGAAGAAAGCGTTATTTTGGAAAGGTTCGTTACTGGACCAGAGTGGACGAACCGAGGTTCTGATTTTTAGTGGTTATTATGGTTTATGGTTGGGTATTGCAATCCCCGTATTCCTGGAAGCGGAATCTCCTCAGGCTTATTCTGCAGGACTTCTCCTCGGTGGTCCCCTATCCATACTAATTGCCCATGGCCTAACTAAAGAAGCGAGAATTAACAAGGGTAGGGCGGCGATGATCTCTCTTGGAGGCCATCTGGGGACTTGGCAGGGAATCGGATGGGCCGCTATGTCGGATTGGGACGGAGAGGATGTTATCGGCATGGGTGTACTAGGGGGGGTGGCCGGTATAGGTGCCGCAACACTTATGACGAGAAAAATTGATTTCTTAGAGGGGCATGCCAGGCTCACCAGTTCGGGCTTGCAATGGGGTGCATGGTTTGGGCTTGTTTTTGGGATCATTGCCGATCACGACGGAGACGATCTATTGCGAGATATGCTGATTGGAAGTGATGTGTTGATTCTGGGCACTGCCATCACGATGAAGGATGTACGCATGAGTAAGGCACGGGTTAGACTTATAAACTTGGCCGGTGTCCTCGGTACAGTTTTTGGCTTTGGTATCGACTTGCTGGGCGAGGTGGATGAGGAATCCACCGCTTTTGGAATCGCCGGACTGGGAAGTGTGGCTGGTTTAGCAATGGGTAGGCACCTTACCAGAAATCTTGACAAGGGGAAAGATCTGTCACTGTTAAAAATGGATAATTCTCGCCTTTGCTATTCTCTTAAGAAGGGAGAGAGGACGTGGTCGGTTTCTCCGAAGTTATCATTCAAGAGGCACCCATCTCATAAGAATAAGCTCGTGCCTTTTATCGGTTTGCAGATTGATTTCTAGAGGATATTTGCCAGATTTCTGAGAATATAGCCCGAAACAGTGCATAACATAGAGGATATTCGGTTCTCAACTATCGAAAAATATGCTGAAGCCATATTGGATTATTCACGATTCTGTTTCCTTGGATATATGGGCCTGAAGATACTCATCCCATAATTTGGATATTGAGTTATTGTGTGCCTGTGGCAATCATGGCATTGATTATGGTCATTGGATCATCAAGGTATGAAAAATAGTATTTGGGACCTATCATATCCAACAGCACATAACAGAGGCATTTGCGCACTCGGCTGGCTTCACCTTGGGTGATGGATATGATTTCCAACAACGTCGATTAGTCAGAATTATTTCTTTTAGGTACAAATCCAGGCACAATGGATTCCCGGAGCACATAGCAAAATGGATCAAGCATCGCGCCTAATCCATTGAAAAACAATGGTGCCGGAGGAGGGAATCGAACCCTCACGGTACTAAGTAC
>JAHOYU010000133.1 GCA_019038625.1 Candidatus Latescibacterota bacterium
TTATTCCGCCCGACGGTTCATCACCGCTCAAAGGCTCCAGCAGAATGATTATCCCCAGAGACTGTCCCGGGTCGAGGCTGAACGGAGGCTCAGTCTCCAGTCGCATCCCGTTATCCGGCAGGCCTACATCCGATATTTCCAGCGCAGCGTTTCCTGAGTTCAGGACCATAAGCTCTGCCGATACGGTGTCGCCGGCGGTTACGACGGGAAAATCGAGGGTCTGAGGGTTGAGACTGATCATGGGCCTTACCGGCATTACAGGCCCGATTTCTTTCCGATAGACGGGCAGGTGCCTGACTGATGCCACGCGTCTCGGGTTCTCGATCACCGTGAATACGAGCTCGACCTGGCGCCGGTCGAACGGTAATTGGAGGATGTCCCATTGGATCGTGTGCTGATCTCCTGCGGGTGAAGTCGAGAAAGGTCCCTCAGGCCCTGTCGCCGTGCTTTCCAGGGGCCTCAGTTCCTGCTCCCCTGTATATCGGTATTTCGTAAGGATGAAGGCCGGGTCAGAATCGGGATCGACTATCGTCATATCAATATCGTAGATGTTCTCATCTGTCTTTTCCATCGACACCCTGCTAAGAAACGCGTGCGTCGATGGAAGCTGATCAGACAGGTCGAGGGGGTCGCCCTTATAGACCGGATGTGCCAACCCCTCGAATATCGACAGCCTTTCGTTATAATTTCCACTCAGAAGATCGACATCTCCATCCATATCAATATCGACACATATGACGCAATTCGATGGCAGGTCGACATCGGAGGTCCACAACGGAGTCGTCGAGGGGAGAGTGCTGCTCCCTCCGTAGATCCTCGCGGGTTGACCTGAATTCCCACTGGCGAGGTCGAGCATCCCGTCTCCGTCGATATCGGAAAAGACCAGTGATCTCGTAGCCTCCGACGGGACGGACGACCATCCGGGATTTGCTGGAAACCCTTCTCCATCGTTTACGAAGATCGTATTGTATTGATCTGAATTGCCGCAGGCGAGATCCATATCGCCGTCACCGTCGACATCGCCGATGGCGAGTGCCCATGTCTTCGCGGTTGAGGCCGAGGACCAGGACGGCGCGGACTCGAGGCCAGCCCCCGTGTTTTTGTAGATGCAGTTGTTCTGTCCCATGAATCCGCCGTTTCCGGCAATGAGATCGGTCAGTCCATCGCCGTCGATGTCGCCGGCAAGGATACACCATGTCGCGTTCGAAGGCTCTGAGGACCAGGACGGACTCGTCTCGATGCTTCCCGAGACGTTTATATAGATATTATTGCTCTGGCTGAGATTACCGCAGGCGAGGTCCAGATCCCCATCATTGTTGAAATCACCGAGGTTCACTCCCCATGTCGTGTTCGAACCGTCTGAACTCCATGAGTTCGATTCCTCGAGGGTGCCGCCGAAATTCAGGTAGAGAGTGTTAGGTTCGTCCAGGTTTCCACAGACCAGGTCGTCGTACCCGTTTCCGTCGATATCTCCCGTTGCCACAGAAAAAGTCGTCCGGGAATCGGCCGATGACCATCCGGGAACAGGTTCGATAGTTCCGTTATTGTTCATGAAGATCCGGTTCGGCTCACCGTTGGTTCCACATACGATATCGGGATCCCCGTCGTTATCGATGTCACAGGCCGCGATCGCCCTTACTGCCGCTGGCTGGTCGGATATCCAGCGGGGGATCTGTGTCAATGCTCCACGTATGTTGCGATAGATCGTATTCGGCTCTCCATCTGGAATATCTCCCGAGTTTGCGAATACAAGATCGGGATCTCCGTCGCCGTCCATGTCGGCAGGCAGAAGGATATACGTCCTGTTCTGTTGATCAGAAAACCAGACTGGATCGTCTGTCAGTACACCATTGTCGTTTCTATATATCGTGTTGAACTGATCTGTATTGCCGAAGGTCGCATCGAGGTCGCCGTCACCGTCGAGGTCCGCCAGCTCGGCTCCCGCAGTATTCAATGTCTGGTTAGACATCCAGACGGGAGTAGCAGAGAATGTCCCACCTGTGTTCAGATAGAGAAAGTTCTTTTGCGCGAGAGTGAACTCCCCCTTGTTACCGCAGAGAAGATCGATCAGGCCATCGCCATCAACGTCTCCAAGCGCGATATCCCAGGTCATCATCAAAGAATCTGAAGACCACACGGGAAGAGAATTTACAGAATCGATATCGTTTATGAAAAGTGTATTCGATTGCTCGAAGTTGCCACATGTGATGTCGAGATCACCGTCATCATCTATATCACCGGCTGCTATACTCGTAGTGTTGTAATGGGAAGCGGATAGCCACCACGGGGCCTGTAAAAATCTTCCTCCCTGATTGAGATGGCAGGTGCTGCGACCCCCGAAATTAGCGGTAAGAAGATCGAGCGCGCCGTCGTCGTCGATATCGGCCAGCTCAACCTGGTACGTGGGCGACCCTGTCGTCAGCGCCCATGTAGTATCTACAGGTATCGTTCCGCTGTTGTTGATATATACCGTGACGGGTTGTAGATAATTCCCGAATATTATGTCGAGATACCCGTCACCGTTGATATCACCAAGCGCGACAGATGTGGAGTTCAGGGAGAGAGTGGAGGACCACGAAGGGATCACGGAAGTCTCTCCATCGGCACTGAGGTAGATCGTATTTGGTTCACCCCAGTTGGCGAAGACCAGATCGAGATCTCCATCCATGTCTATATCTCCAGCAGCGATGCTGTAACTGTTGTTGGCCGGGCCAGTGGTCCAGAAGGGGCTTGTCTCGATTGACAACGCCTGGGCGAAGCATCTCCCACTCGGGATGCACATGGCCGCAAGGAACAATATGATTAAAGTCTTCTTCATATTTTGAACTTACCTAACAGGGATGAAAATCTGCCTCGTCCGGTCTGGACATCGCCTGATCTCAGGACAAAATTCCTGAAAGAATCGGAACATAGCAGA
Organism: Candidatus Latescibacterota bacterium; assembly: GCA_019038625.1. Classification (NCBI taxonomy): domain Bacteria; kingdom Pseudomonadati; phylum Candidatus Latescibacterota; species Candidatus Latescibacterota bacterium. The sequence goes on from JAHOYU010000133.1 coordinate 2,918, forward strand.
GGGCCAGCGTCTGTTTCGATGAGATATCCCCGGCGGACCAGATTCTCATTCACGAAGTGGAATTTCCTGTCTATCGATTTTCCGGATGCGATCTTTGACATGTTACTCTTTTCCGAATCGTCGAATTTTTCCCATATGAAACTGTAATGAGGAAGGGCTTCCTCTTCGAACATTTCCGTTACGTTTTTCCAGTTCGGTTCAGCGTCGGGATCATCCGTGAGATGGTCGAACAGACTGCAGCAGGCCATCTGCAGATAGAAAGGAAACAGACCTGCCAAATCGATGAGCTTTTCGGCATAGCTGCCAAGAGGCACTCCTTCGTGTTCGGAGGGGACAGTGACCAGTTCGATGGCTTCATCTCTGCTGAACGGTCTGAGTGGAAGGTTTGAAAAGATATTAAAGAACGGCGAATCGGATATGTCCTTGTCATGACACATCTGTTGCAGCTCATCCCTGGATGAGGTTATATAGGCCACTCTGAAGGAATTTGCAAGAGATCGCAGAAATGAAAAGAAGTCCATCTCAAAGTTTTCATTCCTTGTAATCAGCTCGAATTCGTCCATCA
>JAHOYU010000134.1 GCA_019038625.1 Candidatus Latescibacterota bacterium
GCCCGCCGTGGATAACGAAGACAGGGATACCTTCCGGATGGCCGCAGACCCGGTAATGTATCCTGTGAAGATCAGATACCTGTAAATACCCTTCCTCGTAAGATTCGATCTCGGGCCAGAGACCGGGTTCACCTTCCGCGGCAACAGAGCCGTACGAATGTACCCCTGAAATAATGATAATAATAAATAGTAGTATGACGTTCTTTTTCATTCCATGGAACTTTCGATCTCCGGATTGTCACCGGGCAATGAATCATTCCCGTCTATCTGGTCATCCATCATCCTTTTCTCGACCGCGTGATACATCGACGCCAGGGAAGTCCCGCACCACATCGTCGCTGGTATCGTCCCCACTACCATAGCCAAAAATCCGGCTACCTGAATCGGGATGAAAAGGAAATATATCATAAAAATACTCAACGTGTAGCCCCGCGTCATGTTCCAGCTTGTCTGCACCGCCTCGATAGCATCGAGCTTTCGGTCGGTGACCAGGTAAGGCACGAAAGCCAGCTTACATGCCACAATGATACCTGGGATAATAAAGAAAATAACTCCGACAGTCACCAGTACCTGCGTTATCAGCGCGGACAGGATGACGTGGAGATAACTGCTGAATGCCGCTCCAAATCCTGAGGCGGAACACCTCGTTCCTCTGGCGGCCTGGAGATAGATGTTTGCCATCCCGTATCTCATGGGCACAAGGACAAGGTACCCGTAAATGAATAGGAAGAACCCAAGCGTCGACCCCTCGTAGTAATAGTATTGGCCGAATACGAAACCCGATATCATCATCGGTGTTGCGGCGGCAAACAGGACGATAAGCGCGAGAAGAAGCTCGAAAAAGTTCTTCCATGTCCGGTTCCAGCCGTTGGAGAATACGGAATCGACGGTAGGCTTCAATCCACCATACTGTTCACCGGTCACTGCGTTATAATTTTCCATCTTACTTTCTCCTTCAACCAATTGTCTGCTGCCATCTAATACACCACTATCTCATGTAACTTCCGGCATTGATATCGACGGTCGAACCCGTCGCGTGGTCAAGTTTTCCCGATGCCATCAGTACGACCAGGGGTGCAACATCTCCTGGAGTCGTCATCTCTCCAAGCGCCAGCTCGGTCCTGATGACCACTTCCTCGTCAATGATACCCTCGGCCATGGGAGTCCTTACGAACCCCGGCGCTATAACAAAAGATTTTACGCCCTTTTTCCCGAACGAGCGGGCGATCGACCGGCTGAGAGACACCATCCCCCCCTTGGATGCGGCATAAGCCAGATAATCTTTCGTCTCCCCCCTGAAGGCCGCTCTCGAAGCGATATTGACTATCCTTCCGCCACCCTTTTCCATAAAATGTCTGATAGCAGCCCTGCATAAGATCCCGGTTGATGTCAGATTGACTGTCAATGTCCTTTCCCACGAATCCAGCCACTCCTCCATCGGGTTTTCCACAGGGCAGGGTTCGAAGATACCGGCATTATTCACCAGCACATCCACACGACCGTATTCCTCCACGACAGTATCGAATAGACTTACAGCCGCTTCGACTATTCCCAGATCTGCATTGAAAGCTTTCGAACCGTTCCCAAGTTTTACAGCCAGTTCGACAGCTTCGTTCTTGTGTATATTGTAATGAACTGCTACAGCAGCTCCGGCAGCAGCCAGTTCTATCGCTATCTGTTTGCCTATCCCACTGCTCGCTCCGGTGACAAGCACTGTCTTTCCTTTTAGATCGATTAACATATCTATCCTGTCCTGAAATGGGTCCGGAGAGTCGTCGTGTCAGACCTTACTCTTCCTTCCCCTTTGAATCTCTCTTGTCGAATATGTCCTTCACCGTGTACAGGGCGTTTATCGCCTTTGGAAATCCCGCGTAGACACTCATCTGGAGAACTACCTCGATGACTTCCTGTCGAGTTGCGCCATTATTGAGAGCTGCATGAATATGAACTCTCAGCTGAGGATCGCACCCTCCCATAGCCGCCATCGCGGCTATCGCCGCAAGCTCCCTTGTCCTGATATCCAGCCCCGGCCTCGAATAGATATCACCGAAGGGATATTCAATCAGATAGCGGCCTATTTCCGGAACGATATCCTCGAGATACTCGACGGCCCTGAGGCCGCCCTTTCCATCTATCTCCCTGAATTTCTTCATTCCCCTGTCATATTTTTCGCTACTCATTCCCACCTTTCCCGGAGTCTCATCTATCATCACTGTTTTTAGAGTATTTGAACTGGAATATCATCCCCGACACAGACAGCGCCAGCCAGCAGATCAAAATCACGAGTCCGGGACCACCTCCTGACATGGAAAGGCCTGCCGGGTCGCGATAAGTGATCATCGGGGTATATCCACTGCCCATGAAGAAAAAGGATCCGGCTACCAGATACCATGCACCAAGAAAAGCTGTGGCTACTGTGATGATCGTCTTCTGAAAAGTAACCGCAAGGATCCCTCCCACCAGAGCAAGGATAACAAAGAGAAGGATATGAAGGGTGTTACCGGCCACGCTGGTAATTATCACTCCGAAGAGCCAGCCTGCCGCGGCGCCAAGGACAAAGATCCCCATGAAATACAGTCCCACAAACAACGACCCGCAGATCAGGCCTCCAGCCACTCCCGCGATCAGGGGTACGATCCCCATCCCACCCATGAAAGAAGCGGTGAGCCCCCCCGCAAGGTAGGCACCGAGTATGAATCCGATCATGCCAAGCACTGCCTTGAACATCCGGTATCCCCAGAAACAGGCGAGCAGACCGAATATTATATAGACAAACGCGAATCCGTTTTCGGTGAAGACACTCATCAGACGCGTCCTTTCCTGACCGTCATCTTCCTGACCGTCATCTTCACATCAGGGTAACTTCATGGACCCCGGAGGTCAATAAGAGTTCACATCATCCGAATCCGGTCGAAACGGGGTCTCCAGCTTTTCAGGTCTATGGAGAACCAGCAGACAGTGAGTTCACCCTCGACATTCTCAAGAGGAAGCAACCCCCAGTACCGGCTGTCATAACTGTTATCCCGATTATCGCCACAGACAAAAAGCTGCCCCTCAGGCACGACGATCCTCTCCATCGTTTTTAGAGTCTGAACCCCTGGAATATGCTGGATACTGTATTTATGCCCGGAATGATCTTCTTCGAATATCAGACTCCCCTCACCCCTGGCTACTAACTTCTGCGAAACAGGCTTTCCATTGATCCGGAGGTGACCTCCGACTACCTCGACGACATCACCGGCGACAGCCATCACCCTCTTGGTATACAATTCGCCCTCATCAAGAGGGAACTTGAAGACCACTATGTCGCCCCGATCAGGTGTGGCCCACTGAACAATCGTCTTTTTTGTCAGGGGAACCTTCAGCCTGTAGGCAAGTTTGTTCGCGTAGAAGAGGTCGCCCTCCAGTATCGTCGGATTCATCGATGGCGTAGGCACGATATAGCTCGCGAACACGGACGACCTGATGCACAGAAACACCATGATGAATACTGAATAAAATATGACGTTCTTCGCGAATTCACGTTTATCTACACGAATCATCGGAATCCTCCCTTAATGCGGGTCGCAATACCTATGCGTCTATCAGTTATTAATACGTCCCGCCCGCAAGGATTGTTTCCGGCTACTGTGTCAGACTATCACTCTGCTAGAAACTGATTCCGAACAGGAATCCGAACGATGAATTGATCACTTCGACCGGCTCGGCTCCTTCAAGACCCTCGTTATCGAAACAGGGGGTAAAATCCCTGCTGTAACGAAATTCTCCGGAAAACCGGTTAAAATCGATTCCCAGAGCGATATCACCGCCGATGTTGACATCTTGCAGGTAATCATCCGTTCCTTCCTCCTGCCAGATCGTATCATCGGCTACTCTCTGCTTGTAATCGATCCTTGGGCCACATGCGATATAGATCGATGCGGCGACTAATGAGATCTTGTATTTCGGGAGGACCGAGATGCTGATGTAATCGATCCGATTATCGAACTCGATCGTCCTGTCATTATCGATGTCCAGGACATCGTTCTTCATACCTCTTTGAACGTATGCCACCTCAGTCAGCAGACTGAACATCGGCAGATCGAGCCATTCTCCGAAGACTCCGATGTGAATTCCTACCCTTGTACCGGGATCGAGATCATAAGGCGCGTCGAAACTCTGGTTCGTGAACTCGACTCCCCCCTTGATCCCGAATTCGACAAAGGGAAATGCCTGAACGGAACCTGCGGCAAAAACCATTATAACCAATAAAATTGTAATGATAGAATGTTTCATCATTCTCCTTTCGAGAATACCCGGACAGACGTCTAGTCTATCCGGAAGGTGTAAGCTGAATGTCTGAAGATATCGTGATACGTGCTGAAATCTTCCGGTTCTGCACCGCACGTGATGAGGTATCCCCGATCTTTCTTGACTAATGTATAGCCCAGAAGCCTGACATAAGTATCTTCAAAATCCACATCGAAGAAATGGTACATGGCTTTTCTTCCATTTATTTTTATCTCACCATATCCGTGTTCACTGTAATAGCTTGCCTCATGAGACTGTTGTTTCCTGATAAAGTTGAAATACTCGTCCAGACCAGGTTTGTCAGGAAGTTCAATTACCTCTACCGTGATGTAGGCAAGCATGAACTCGGGATCTTCAGGATCGAGTTTCGAAGCAGCGACTACAGGTTCGTCCTCACCGTACTGCTCGGTCACTTCCCATCCCTCGGGAAAGATCATTGAAAACCTGTGGATACCGTTCTTATATTTCTGCCCCTCGACTTCTTCCCCACCAGAACAGCCAGCGATGACAAACGAGGCAAAAACAAACAACAACGCGGATGATAACAACGAGTTATTCATGGCACATCCTTATCGTTCCAGGTACATCTTCCTCAGAAACGGCCTGAACCCCGAGGATTCCCAGAAAGCGCGGCCGATATCATTCTCTTCGGCCACATTCATCTCTATCCTGAATATTTTTTCCCGATGAAACCATTCGATGATGCCCGACAGGATAACCGCACCTATGCCTTTCCGCCTGTGCTGCTCCAGAACGGCAATATCCACGATCTCCCCCCTGGGCATCAGCTTAAAAAGGGGAGGGTGATGTGTGATATGAGCAACCGAATATCCAGTGATCCTGCCTTCAAGAATAGCTACGGGAACATAATATTCGCTGTCGTCCAGAATCCGCGACAGAAAATCCGCATAGATTCCGGGACCACAGTCGCACATTCCAAAGGAATCCTGGTCGAAGTTCTCATGATGACTCATAAGTTCTTTCCAGATCTTCAATATGTCCGACACATCAGACTGTACTGCTTTTTTAACGGTAAGGTCCATTTCGGTCACTCCATTTTAGTTGTGCGGACTCAGCTACCGTCTTTCCTGAAAAGACTTATCACCCCGAGGAAGATCACAGCTCCGACGACCGACATCGCTATCCTGCCCAGGTTCCCCCAGATGTGAATACCCATTTTTTCGAACACGTATCCACCGAGTAGGGCGCCTATTATCCCTACTATCAGGTTTCCAAAACAGCCGAAACCGCGCCCCCTGATGATGTGGCCGGCAAGCCACCCCGAGATTATTCCGATTAAAATAAAAGTTATCAGCATTTTCCTGCCTCCCTGTCATGGATCGATTTGCCCGTAAATCATATCTCCCGATGCCATCAGGCCCGGCCTCAAATAAACTTGTATGTCACTCCAAGCGCCATAGTCTGCTTGAACCGACCGCCAAGATCTACTTCTTTGTCGTACAACAGCTGTATATACAGATTGACCATCAGGTATTTCGTTATGTTAGCCGTAAATATATTCTCCCAGTTCAGATCGGGAGCCTTCCAGTAATCCTCGGCCTCCGTGCCGGCGACAGCATCCTTCTCCGAATAGGCCAGAGCCTGGTAGACTGTAAGCTTGCTTGTCAGGGTTATCTTGTCCTCCGAAAAGGTCGTCTTGAATTCGGAGTCGAACTGTATACCTACATCCAGACTGGTAAACGTCTTTTTCGTGTCATCGACTATCTGATCGCGATCGACATACTGTCTGGTCGCTACACCCAGCCTGACGTCCAACTCGCGTTTTTCCTCTTTGATCAGATCTTTAGACGCGCCAAACGCCTCGGTGATCTTCATCGGGTTTATATACCTGTTATTTTCCGGATCGCTGCCATCCCAGAACTGTGTCTCCACACGTCCACTGATGAAAGGATCTACTACCCAGTCCTTTGTGATCTTGAGAACACTTTCAAAATCGATCAGGTCGGTCGATTTCTCAGGGCTCCTCCATACCTTGGTCTCTGTATCCTGGTTGTGCGTCTGTCCGAACAGAAGTTTAAACGTGTTCTTCGTGTGAAAACTCGAAGTCAGCTGTTTTTCCGCGAGGAAATTCGAATTGAACACCCAGATGAGTGCCCCTGTCTCCCCCCCCACCCAGTTATCACTGTAGGCGTTCTCTGTAAAGGTCACGTTCGCGTCCATGGACAGCTTCCAGTCCTCTCCCAACGCGCTACCCGAAGAAAGAATCATAAACACACACAATAGAACGATTATTTTCCTTCTCATCATTTCTCCTTTATACATCTCCACTTATAGGTTCATATCGCCTTGTCATGTCATCTGACATGCCCCATGCTCACAGGGTACAACAGGCTCCTTGATAATTAAAATGATTTTTGCCGGGATAATGTGAGGCAGGCGATGTCCATGCATCAATCCGAAATGCTTTCGCTTACTCAGTGGCTCCCGATATAGACTCGACGAACCGGGCTATCTTCGATTCGTCTATTTTTGATACACTTTCTGTGATATCGGCCACCTTCTTTATTACTTTTTTTTCCAGAAAATTCATCCTGGAGAAATCGAATTCGCCTCCGAACAACCCCTGAGCGGTCGCGTGGTTCCGCAGGACCTCATCGAAGGCGGCGTCGAACTGTACCTGGGCTTTCTCTCCCTCTTCCATACAGCAGAGGTAAAGCCCAAGGTTTTTTCTCACCAGTATCATCCGATTTTTTTCGCAGAACTTTCTTAGTTTTCTCTGCACCTGCCCGGCGTGAATCGAGCCACCGATGATGACTGTGTCGTAGTCCTCCAATCGAACAGGACCGTTCTTTTTCAGATTGACCACCTCGGCCCCTTCACCCAATCTATCCTTTAACATCTTCGCGGCCTTTTCAGCACAGTCATGATGAGTCATATAAATGATCATCACTTTCACTTTCAACATTCCTTTCCTGCTCGATTCAGACGAGCCCATCGAAGGGCGGAGAAAAGATCACCATTCCCCCAACACCTTCCAGAGCATCATCCACAAGGCCAGTCACCATGAACGCTTCGTCCGGCACATCGAAAGGCACTTCAAAACCGGCGTCACGGGCCGGCACGAACCCGAATCTGGGATAGAATTCCGGATGCCCTATGACAATTATGATCCGGTGACCCAGTTCCCTGCATTTTTCGATGCCTTTTCTCAGCAGTCTGCTACCTATACCCCGATTCTGCATATCAGGTATTACTGCCATGGGAGCAAGACTGAGCACTTCCATATCACCGTTGTCACCTACTACATTTATCCTGCTGAACATAATATAGCCCGTCACCTTCCCCCCTGTCTCCGCTACGAGGGAAAGCTCCGGGATATAGTATGACGATTCTCTTATCGCCTCGATCAGATCCGGCTCTTCCTCGTTATCGAAAGCCGCGCGTGTTATACTTCGGATCGTATTGAAATCCTTTTCCAGTTCCGGTCGTACCTTCAATCTTCGTCCCTTCGCAACAATCCCGATCCATCACAGAATTCATAAGGACCCACTATTTTTTCGTGTCCGATGACCGTCACATCATCCGGATGGTAAAGAGTCACGTAATCCACCCTGTAATATGGAGGCATACAGGGAGCGTTCCCCTGCAGAGGCCTTGAAAGACAACTGAGGTAAATCTCCTGGAAAAACCCGGCAGAGTACCAGATGACAAACGAATCCGACATCTGAACTGTCTCGAAACGAGGATGGGGTGTGCTCTCATACGATTCGCCATAGACATTCAACTGGACCATGAGAGAATCTTCCAGCCAGCCTGTCTCATAATAGATG
>JAHOYU010000135.1 GCA_019038625.1 Candidatus Latescibacterota bacterium
AACCACTTCCACTGTGGTAGCTTCAGGATCAACTCTGACATAGTTGACATAAACTATCTCTGAGTGTTCTTTGATTTTGATTTTGATATGAAGATCGTTCACCGCCGTTAGCTGATTCTGGGTGAACCTATAAGTAACGGTAACCTCACCGGTCTCTGCTCGGGCTACTGTCGGCATTAGCGCGACAATAAGCAGCAGGACGCACGCGGAAAAAATACTGAATCTGTTTCTCATTTAATGGCCTCCTTTGGCATGTTGATATACAGACTGCTCCGCCAATGAATTTAGCAAATCATAATTCTGCTGGTGCAAAGGTGTCGAGATGCTGTACCTGACGCAAATGCCTAAGGTGCTGTCCTGAATTTCCTTGAATGTAGATGTTTCTTTCCCTTAGGATTTTATGGACAGGATTCTATCACAGTTTAAGCCATTCGTCAACAATGACATGCCCCCGCTTATGTTGGTGCCCCCCGGGTGCCCCCACCACACCCTGCTGTATAATCCCCAGTTCAATTATCCCGTAAGAGTTGAATTATACGATAGAATCCGGTTTCTGCAGCAGATACCGCGCTTGAGGTCACCTGCGTGTAAAACATCGGATCCATTAATTCTTTGAAATAATCAAAACAGAGCCTGAATATACGCAACTTACAGCGAAATAAAAGGTTATAGGGACTTGACTATCCTTGAAGTCTACGCAAACATGAATATAACGATGGATTAGTGGTGCCCCCGTGGTGCCCTGGATATTCCTTGAGACCCGATGTCAGGAGCTGATTTTGATGCCTAAATTAACAAAAAGACTTGTAGAAGAGCTGAAACCGAAAACCCACGATTACAGGGTCTGGGATGACAAAACATCTGGCTTTGGAGTTAGGGTGAAACCTTCGGGGGCACTCGCTTACTTCGTCAGCTACAGAAACAAAGGAAAGAAGGTCAGGCGATTCACTATCGGACGTAGTGAGGAGATCACGCCAATGGAAGCAAGGAAAAAGGCGATACAGTTTCTTGCTCAGGTCTCCCTCGGACACGACCCCATGGCGATCGCTCTTGAGACTGCAGAAGTGACCACCTTTGGCGATTTAGCGAGTGAATATCTTCAGAGAAAAGGAAGCGAGAAGGTCATCAAGGAAGATGCGAGAATTCTTGAAAAGGACGTACTCCCAACGCTTGGAGACATCCCGGTCGAGAAGGTGCAGAGACGAACAGTTGTTATTCTAATTGACAAGATCAGGGACCGTGGTTCTCCGGTAATGGCGAATAGGTGTGGTGGGCTTGTAAAAAGAATCTATTCCTTCGGCATCTCCCGAGGCGTAATCGAAGAAAACCCAGCTCGTGACATTAAATCCACGAGAGAAAGATCCAGAGACCGTGTCCTGACCGATAAAGAGATTGCTGTATTCTGGGACAGAGTCGATGACCTTCCTTACAGTACTCACCTGAAATCGGCACTGAAGTTGATTCTCGTCACTGGACAGCGACCTGGAGAAGTCATAGGAGCCGAATGGGATGATTTCGACTTCGAGAACGGGGTCTGGAACATACCCGGAGAGAAGACAAAGAATCGCCTCTCACACTCTGTCCCCCTCAGTTCTCTGGCGGAAGAAATAATCAGGGACATTCCTCGACACGACGGCAGCCGATTCCTGTTCCCTGCTAAACGCGGGAAAAGCATCAACGATAGTAAGCACATGCACGTGAGCGCCATGGCTCACGCAATCGGGCTGCACAGGGAGATATTCGGAAAGAAAAGCTGGTCTCCTCATGACCTACGCCGAACAGCAGCCACGGGGCTCGCTTCTCTGGGAATCTCCAGGCTTGTCGTTTCAAAAATTCTGAATCATAAAGATCGCGCCGTTACCGGAATTTATGACAGATTTGCTTACGAGACGGAAAAACGACAGGCGTTGGAAGCGTGGGCGCAGAAGATCGTCGAGATAACAGAAGGACGAAAGGGAATTGTGATTCCGCTAATGAAATAGGCTGACTTGTTATAGAAGCTCTTCGGTAAGTTCTCTGATCTTGGGATCTGGGTGTTTGATGAGTTTTTTCTTTTCGTAGGTGATAAAGTCTGGATGAGTGGAGATGCGATATCGATTTGATCCATCGTTCTGGATAAACTTCTTCGCGTCCTTCTTAAGCAGATATCCCTGCAATTTATCTCTGAGAAGATTATACTGTTGATATCCCTGTTCGTTAGTAATCACGTCCTCTTCTTTCAGGGTAATAACATTAACCCATCCCCCTTTATTCTTCTTCAATTCCACCACAAAACGTAGAAACAACTTTAAAAGGGAATCTCCGATTTTTGTCTTATGACCATTAACTTCAATAAAGTTGCTTCTGCCCATTGGTATCGAGCCGGGGATAAAAACCCAATCCCGGCACTGATATTCGAACTTCTTGTAGTCTAGCCTTTCCTCATCAGATAAATAGGGATCCACGGATTTCTGGTCTAGTGCATCATCATCCCCCATCGATTGATCATGCCTAAAGCCAATTGCATAAGCCTGGGCAATCAAGTTAGGCGGCACTACATGTACCAAGCACCCAACCATAAACAGACTTGGGGTCCTCGTAAGCATATCTGCCGCTGAATCGGTAATGTAATTCTCTGGATGAACTGGAACTTCCAAGATCAGGTTGGAACCATCCGCTGATGTGAGTTCTGCTTGTAGGATTGGATTTGCAGTTAGCGGTTTCTCCTGAAAGAACTGTCTATTGCCTTCGACAATGTCCTTGGCACAGAATGGACCCCCGTGAGTGAAAAAAGTTCCAGAAGTTAGTTCTCCAGTTTCTATAAGCTTATCAAGAGTGGGCAAATCCTTTTTTTCAATCCAGTCATCAGTAGCCTTTGTAAGACTCTTGATCACCGCAGCAACTTGATTGCCATCGTCTCTAAAACTCCTTATTGTTGTTGCGCCACGGGCATCGACAAACGTCCGTAGATCGACGACGTCGACCAGGCGATATTTACTTAAGAAAAGTGCAGAGAAGCCCACGTAATACCTCCCACGGAATTCAACCTATCTTATCCACACACAAGATGCTTCATATCCTCAGGTGAGATTGAAGCCCCTAAGCTGGCTTCCTCTTTTTACCGCTACATACGCAGAATCATCCAATTATTTCTTCTTGTCTACCTAAAATTTTCAAGGGGATAACTATTTAATCTACTTAGGGTTTTGACAACCTCGCGGAGCCCTCCGTGATTTATTTTCAGTCTCCTACTTCATAATATTAGGGCGATAGACAGAACGGAGAACAAGGGAGGATACGCGATATGAATCGCGGGTATATAAAACTTTGGCGAAAGTCGACAGAAAGTCAGGCTTTTCAGAATCCCGAGCTCTGGAAAATCTGGTGTTGGTGCCTGCTGAAGGCAAGTCACCAGAAGCGCTGTTTTCCGATTGTCACAGGTAGAGGCACTTCAGAAGTCCACTTTCTGCCCGGCCAGTTTATTTTTGGGCGAAAGACTGCTGGTCGTGAGCTCAGCATGCCACCCTCGTCTGTCCGAAATCGGATGCTCAAGTTACAAAAGATGGGAAATATCGGAATAAAATCTAACACCCATTATTCCATTGTAACTGTCAATAATTGGAAGGCTTACCAGCACACCGATCCTGAAGATGGCCAGCCAAGTGGACAGGCAATGGACAACCAAAGGGCAGGCAAAGGCCAGGCAAAGGACACAGACAAGAATTTTGAGAATTTTATGAAAGATGAGAAGAAGAGTACACGAGGCGGGGGAAAGTATCCTGTCGACATCCAAGGAGAATGAAATGAAAAAATGTCGCTCTGTTGGAGAACTCCTGGCTGACTCCGGGATTCCTCCAAAGTATAAAAGCTGTTCCCTTGATAGTTTCAGGAGCGGCGAGAAGTTTGTTCGTTTCAGCCGAGATTTCGCTGAGAAGCTCGCTGCTGGTGGTTCTGGTAGCGTCTTCTTAACCGGCAGGTGCGGGTCTGGGAAAACACACCTCGCCGTCGGAATTCTAAAGGAGGCTCAAAATGCTGGTTTTTCTGGACGTGCCCTGTTTATAACCACTCCAGAATTCGTTGCAGATCTCCGTGGCACCATCTCCTCGAATAGGTCGGAAAAGACCGTTTTTGACCGTCTCAACCGGAGACAGCTCGTCATTCTCGACGATCTTGGTGCTGGCAAGCTCTCTGAGTACGTCGCTCAGTCAGTGTTTCTACTTGTTGATAGGTGCTATAGAGAGGAAATCGTGACTATCACGACTTCAAATCTGTCCCTAGAGCAGATTGATCAAAGAATCGATCCGCGCATTGCCTCTCGATTGTCTGAAGGAAAAATTATCCGATTGGACATGCCTGACTTCAGAAGGAAGCGATCGTGAGATTCAGGAAATTCGAATGAAACGTACACAGCAGATCGAAAGAAGTGATGCTATGCTTGTTTGACCTCACGCCAGCTTGAGCAGCGAGATTGTGCTGGCCGTATCTGAATATGAAACAGCCCACCGACTGTCACTGCAGTAGCGGGCTGAAACCTCGATGAAAATGACGTAGAAGATTACATTATTTCCCGAGAGGCACGTTTGATTTTACCGATATATTTGGAAAAGTCAACGGCTGTTCACGGGAGTGAAAGGACGTTCAATATGAACGAAAATACAATCGAAAAGAATCCCATGCTCCAAGCGGCGCTGAGGGCATTGGAAAGTAACCTGCACCCAGTACCAGTAGAAAAGAACGGTGAGTACTCCCTCGTTCCATGGGAGAAGTACAGAACCACACGTCCTACAAGAGAGGAAGTAATCGAGTGGTTCTCAGGACAACAGGATGCCATCTTGGGCATCATCACCGGCACATTCTTCGGAATTATGGCTATCGAACTAGAAAGAGGTCATGATCCGTGGCCACCTCCAGGATGTGAGCTCATTAGCTCGTGTGTCGTGGAAACGCCAGATGGAACACTGCAATATTACTATATGTCAGGATCCGGAATCAAAACCTGCTACGGAGAGATCGCACGAGGAGTTAATGTTCTGGAGAAAGGAGGCTATATAATTATTCCACCGTCCCATGTCAACGGGAACCCGTACCGATATAGAAAGGGCTCCATTGAAGTGGCCGGGTATATTCCGCCCTATTGGCTTGATGAAAAGTTGAAGATGATCAGGAAAAAGCAAGGTCGTAAGGTAATATTCGACTCAAATGGAGCAAGGATAATGCGCAAGAAGAGAAGAAAGAAGAAATCCTTGGATTACCCGAAGTACTTTGAGAATCCCTTATTCAAACGCCCTGAGAACGGATAAGCGATTCCAGCAAGAGGTTGAATCGACCTTTGACCTATGCTACGGGGCTCGGCACATTCTGCGTCCAAGCCCCGTAGCCGACCCATGAGTCGGCTCTTCCCTTTTCCATCAAAAACCTTCACCACCCTGGTGAGTTCTCACGTCTCAGAGCATTCTGGAAGGAGATATCATCCCCGATATTCTGGATCCTGAGGAACTAGCGGCTATCGATTAGATTCCTCCGCATGTTGGTATCCTGACAGTTGAGTGGCCGCGGAGAGGGCTGGGGAGGCTATTCTGGTCTATAACCGATTCAACAGTAATAATTTGTACGCGGCGGGGCTGAAAGAACCAGCTTGGCTGCATCCTGAACACAGTGTCAGCTAAATCACCAGATCCTATTGATTGAAAATGTTCCCGCGGTGATAGTCGAGGTACCTCTTCTGTCCTGTCGAGAAAGAACCTACGTTCATAGGCAACTCAATCGACCACCTATCTAGAACCGACTGATCTAGTTTCTCAGCCAAAAGAACTGTCCCATCATCTTTAAAACTTATGAAACCCCTATCAAACAGGTGATCCACGTGAGGAGACAGCAGTAGTCCGTTCTCCCCATCCAGTCGTTCCTTGTTGTTCGAATCTCTCCAGGGCTTAATGTGACTTGCTCGAAGATGGTGCTTCTGGGTTATTCCTGTGATTCGACACCGGTCCTCTATCGATTCGAGACGAGTACGGAACACTCCCTGTCCTCGGCGGGACTTCACCATCTGTTCTTTTTCAGTATTTGTGATTGTATCAGATATCCGAATATCATTCTCAATCTCATCGTCTGTAATGTTCTGTAACGATTCGTAGCGGAGGCCCTGAACGATCTCATCTGCCTCAGGGCCTATCAAGTTCACTAACGCCCCAGCCATCTCTTTCGGGATCTCAGCCAGATAAGTGTTCTGAATACCGTCACCAGTCTTTTGAAGAGGTGAATATTTATCAGGCAGGGTTGGTATGATCAGATCAATATGATCCTTCGGCCTTATCTTCTTTTTCAGCTCATGGTATTCCACGCTCACATACCAGCCATCTTTGTCCCAATTCTCCCCTGACTGTCCGAACTCCATCGGCTTGTCAGATCCAACGGCCTTTGATTGAATAATTCCTATGGCCGGTATCCTTGCACCCTTGAACGAAAAAACGATATCCCCAGGGCTCACCTTTGTCATGTTATCGTAGGAATGACTTCTGTGACCGTTTTTCTTTAGCTTTGGAGACCACAAATAACCGCCTTCAACTTCGTGCTTGTACGTCTGGTTCTGATTTACCCACCAATATCTCGGGTTCCTCAGCTTTTTGACTTGAACATGATTCTCAAGAATCAGCCTTGGAGCCTTTAGTATTGCTTCGACAGTATCATCCGATAACCAATAGGTTGTCTTTCCAACGAGGGCAGTTTCTGGGAATGAATGTTTCTCCTCTTTAGTTCGCGCCACAGCATACTTCCACGAAACCGGCAATGTGTGCCTGTATGGTTCTCCTCCAGACCAAAGATATTT
The DNA here is from genome assembly GCA_019038625.1 of Candidatus Latescibacterota bacterium. Lineage (NCBI taxonomy): Bacteria > Pseudomonadati > Candidatus Latescibacterota > Candidatus Latescibacterota bacterium. The sequence continues at coordinate 6,806 of JAHOYU010000135.1, forward strand.
TTCAGAAGTATACTTATATGGACCTTCAATCACGCCCACTATTAGCCTTTTATTGACACTATCAACCGTCACAACATGGTCTCCAGGTTTGGCTGTGATGGAAAACTCGATAATCTCTGCATAATGTTTCTTTACACTACCGTCCTTCTTTACACCTTCTTTAGGGTATGCTTCGATTAAAAGCCTCTCGAGTTCTCCTTCTGATTTAATAGACGATAAATCAGCTAGTTTCTTCCATCCAACTGCAACTATTCCAAGAGAGAGAAACTCATCGGCTAATTCATTTTTGTGACCAGCTCGAACAAATAATATAGAATTCATAGCACACTCACCACCATACGATTTTGAATCATTTTTCTTCATATCTTTTCAAATAGGTTTCAACTAGAAACAGAGCCATCGCTCCAGCAAGGTTCACTGCTAATCGTGCGTGCCTTGATGTAGGCCTCACATGCTTTTGGCCTTTCCCGTGGGCATCACCAAGCTTGTTCCTGATAGACCCTAATCCGTTCACGATAGAGGAACACCCACCAAGAATCTGTTTAAAGAGGGGTTCAGCATGTTGACTGGGAGACAGGTTCAGTTCTTTAGCAACTGACTTATAAAGTTTGGGTAACTCAACCTTCCCTGCATCATATACAATTCCCAGTTCATCAAGAATGTGTTTGCACACAGATTCAAGAAGGGATCTTGCTGCAGTAATAGCCCCTTCGGGATCATTATCTTGTCGTCGAATCATACTCCGCCATGCACGATTGACGCTAGATCTGTCAAATGATGTTAGCCCCTCTGAAATGTCCGTTTCCGCTGGGAACTGCTCTCCCTTTTCACAATAAGCGAGAAGTTTTTCAAATTCCGACCAAAGAAATGCTCGTCGTTCGGCATATGTATCAAACTTATTCTTGATGTATCGCCAGAATCGTTCAAGTGACCGCTGTCTTGCAAACCAAGATGGTAGTAGCTTTGCTTGAGAATCCTGAGACATAAAGTATGTTCGTAAAGCTTGAAACGTCTCCTCATCGGTGATCTGAGCTGTTGCTCTGTCAATCAGGATGTTGACGAGGCAATCTGCACGATCGTAATCGGTTTTAAGTTCGTCCATGATAGCCATTTATTTGATTTACCCTTACAGTCAGCTAGCTATTACTATTACTCAGATCGTCATTGTCTGTTTGGAGACTATCAATTTTAATCATCTCCGTCAAACCCCCTTTATTTCCTACTCAGCACACCATCTCACACACCATAACATAATGTTTTCCAAATATTAAATCTGCTGTACTGAGACAGATATCTGACCAGCCCACCAACATGGGGTCCCCCCAACGCTAGATAGGCTCGGCTCGCGTTGCGGGAGTGTTAACACTCTCCGTTTATCGATTACATTCATCCTCATGTTGATATTAGATGCGTACGGGAAAAGACGGCTATGGTTACTCTCCGGCTTGTGATTCATATAGGTGCTTCTGGAAACCGATGAACACCTCTCTGATAACAGATACCTGACCCAACTCTGCAACAGCATCTGCAACTGCATGGTATTTGAGATCGATCAGATGTGGTAGTTTCTCATCATCCAGTTCCCCCTCACCCTGATTGATGTACTGCTCGAGCACAAAGTCCAGGAACTTTCGTTGCTTGTCCCCATAATCAGCGTAGATAATGCTACGGTGCACTGTCACTCGCTCTTCACGACTGATAGGAGCAAGAGCAAAAGCTATATATGCAAGTACGTCGTAGAGGTCACTTTTTTCCGCGTCAATCATACGTTTCAGTTCGGCGAGTTGCTCGTGCCCATACCCTTTTTCTTTCAGCCCTTCAAGCAGTTTACGCCGAGTATCCGGCCTACTCCACAATCTGCGTAACTCGTCTTCGTCTTTGAACAGCTCAGGAAGGTCGCCATACATCCGAACCATGAACTGCGCTGCTGACATCGGTTTTCCATCCGGGCTCCAGAATGACGTCGCTATCATGTGCTGAATCGTGCGTTCCTTACCGTCAGCGAGTTTGACTTTAACTTTTGTCATCCTCCGGCATACACACGGCCTCTGTCCACATTCTGGGCAAGGCGGCTTTTCACACTCGCAGGGCTGTTTGCCGCACACTGGGCAAAGCTCTTTTGGTTGTTTCTCGCACTGACAGGGGTAAAATCCGCATTTGGTACAATTTTCCGGCTCAGCTGGCTCACCGTCCCATTCTGGGTCATTAAAATGGTAATAAGCCTTCACGAAGTCGTAAACTGTAAAGTAATCCTTGCCGTCAAAGAGTCGGGTTCCGCGACCGATTATCTGTTTGAACTCGATCATTGAGTTGATCGGTCGCATGAGCACTATATTACGTACGTTGCGGGCATCCACTCCGGTGGAAAGCTTCTGCGAAGTCGTCAATATCGTTGGAATCGTCTTTTCATTGTCTCTGAAGACGCGTAGGTGTCTCTCTCCGTCCTCACCATCGTTGGCTGTCACACGAACACAGTAGTTCGGATCCTTGCTAGTCTTGATCTGATTGATTAGGTCACGGACTGCAAGGGCATGATCCTGTGTTGCACAAAATACCAATGTTTTCTGGTTCTGGTCGATATCACCCATGAAAATCTCGACACGTTTCTTCTCCCGGGCCTTGATTTCGATGATCTTGTTAAAATCCGTCTCGGTGTATCGTCTGTCCACCTCGATCTCGCCTTCGATCACATCATCGTCTGGAATGTAAATGTAATCGTCTATTGTGGTGGCTACCTGTTTAACTTTGAATGGAGTCAGGTAGCCGTCGTTTATACCTTCTTTGAGGGAGTAGACATACACTGGTTCACCGAAGTAGACATAAGTATCAACATTGTTTGTCCGTTTCGGTGTAGCTGTCAGCCCCAGTTGTACTGCTGGAGAAAAGTACTCCATAATACTACGCCAGTTACTTTCATCGTTGGCTCCGCCCCGGTGACACTCGTCAATAATGATAAAATCGAAAAAGTCTGGTGGATAGTCGCCAAAACTCGGTTTAGGATCCCCGTTCTCATCGCGCCCGGTCATAAAGGTCTGGAAGATCGTGAAAAAGACACTTCCGTTCTTTGGCACACGGCCCTTCTTACGAATGATCTGTGGATCGATTCGAACCAGAGCGTCTTCAGGAAAAGCACTAAATTCGTTAAAAGCCTGATCGGCCAGGATATTGCGGTCTGCCAGAAATAGGATACGAGGTCGCCTCTTCGGCTCCATCCCTTCTTCGAGCCTGCCGCGCCAATCAGCAAGATTCCAGCGGCTGTGGAAAAGTTTCCAGGCTATCTGGAAGGCTATGGCTGTCTTGCCAGTTCCCGTCGCTAACGTCAGCAGGATACGGTCCTGTCTTTGGCTGATTGAATCCAGTGTTTTAGTGACCGCGTTATGCTGGTAATAGCGTGGCTGCCACTGGCCACCCTTGTCTTCGAAGGGAACTGCAGAGAATCTCTCACGCCAGATCTGTTCTTGTGCCTCTGCTTTGCCAAAGGTAGCGTTCCACAGCTCATCCGGAGTTGGATAGCTGTCAACATCGCCTTCTTCACCGGTATCCATATCCACTCGGTAGATACCGTGGCCATTCGTTGCATAAGCAAAACGGGTATGAAGTTTTTTAGCGTATTTCTTGGCCTGACCAAGTCCCTCGGTTACTGGTGCTCTTTCTCGCTTTGCCTCGATCACAGCGAGTTTCTGGTTCTTGTAGACGAGAACATAGTCGGCGATTTCCTGTTTAGCCCTTGTACCTGCTCCCTGGAGACGACCGAGAGTGATTTGATACTCACGGGAAACACGGCTACCATCAACAACACCCCAGCCTGCAGACTTGATTATTGGATCAATTAGTTCTGCACGGGTTTCAGCTTCGTTTCGGTTGAGTGTCATAATCCGGCCTCCGAGAGGGTACGGTTGGCAGCATTCGTATCAGCGGCAAGTTCGCCAGTGAAAGCTTTGTGGAGGATTGACTGCTTGAGTTTAGTGAGGCATTCCTGCTTTGCATCGAATGTCTTCTTCAGTAAACTGTCATGATTGCGCAATGAATCGAACCTACGAACCAAGTCAACCTGTTCTTCTATCGACGGGAGCTTGATGGGGAGGCCTTTGATGATTGCCATATTCAGCCCCGCCATGATTGCCCCTTTTGCATTCTTCTCGAGGTACTCGAGCGATAGCGGATGGTGCAAGAAGTAATGGTATAGGTACTCCGGCAAGCACTTGCTCTGGTCAAGGGTGATACAACAGAGG
>JAHOYU010000136.1 GCA_019038625.1 Candidatus Latescibacterota bacterium
GAAGATAAGACTGGTCGAATGTCTTTTCCTTCTCTCCTCTTCCCTGCCAAGGATCTCCTTGACTTCCGGTGGTGTCGCGGACGCTGTAATACTCTTCTTCGTCTCATCGTCTACTGTACCCGCTGGATTCTTGAGCCATCTTAAAGCAAGGACACAGCAGAAACCCATGAGAAACGTACTGAGCGCGTAGACTTCCGATTCGGACGCGTTCGTCCAGTAAGTGCTGCTGAACATGAGATAAAAAGAACCGATCACCGGTCCCGCCAGCCTGATAAACCTGCCGGCCATCGTTTTTCCGGCTCCGAACATCATCCTGACCACATTCGCCATAATGAGGTAGGCCATCAGTACTCCGAGAGCGGCTGATACGGTCGAAAGGAGATTGACCTTCTGTGCTGCTGACATAGCTAACGGCAGCAGGCAGAATACCCGACCGACAAGCACATAAAGCGGAGTGCCCGGAGAATGTGGGATTCCCAGAGAATACGACGCCGCTATGAACTCTCCCGCGTCCCAGAAGGACACTGTTACAGCCATCGTCATCAGATAGACGATCAGACTTATCAGGAATATCGCCGATGCGGTAATCCGGTTTACAGACCTGTCAGTCATTTCAATACCCTTTCTATCTTGAAATATCATCTCTTTCAGTCTAATAAATACTGATACAGGACTCTAGTCTTTTCCAGAGCGTTTTCTTATAAAAAAGAACACAGCCCCGATCAGACTGACCGCGACCTGAACTGCGTAAGTAACAAATTCCATCAATACAGCGAGTTCCTCCTGGATCCCGACCTGTGTAAACAGCACCATTCCAGCGCTCTCCCTGACACCAAGCCCGTTGATCGATATCGGAAGGATCATGATCAACCCCAGAAGCGGAACAAAGACAAAGAAATGAACCAGATCGATCCTGCCAAGAGTTATCCCCAAAGCGAGCCCGACCAGGACATGGGTCATTATGCGCAGCGTCTGGATCACGAGAGAAAGAAGCACTACACCCGCAAAAAGAGGCTTCCTGTCCCTGAGGCTTCCCATGTGTCCAAGTACCAGCACGATCTTCTCACCCAATCCCCAGATCCCTATCTTTCCTGAAAGCCGCCTGATGCTTCCGGATAACTTCCTGTTGAACGCGACAGCCAGCACAGCGATTATCAATCCCCCGAAAATACCAAGGTACAGCCCCGTGTTTTCTATGGTTCCTCCCGGGAAAACGATTATCGATGCCACGGCAGCCAGAAAACACAATCCTGTTATTCCAAAGACCCTGTCGAGAAGAGTCAAAGCAAAAACCCGGTGGGGATCGCTGCCCTCCTTGACCACATCGTATATCTTTATTGCATCCCCCCCCACATTGGCGGGAAGAAAATTATTAAAAAACAGGCCCACGAAATAATATGTAAATGTCGCTGAAAATCTCAGATCCACTCCACCCGCTCCGAGAAGCAGGTGCCACTGAAAGGCTCCGAGAAGACTGCTGAGAAAAAAGACAGCTACAGCGGAAGTGAGGAGTAGCAGATCGATATTTTTCAGATAGACAGCCAATTCACCTGGTGACTTCCTTTTAAGCAGGAATATAATCAGCCCCAGACTAACGACTATTTTCACCGTTTGCAGAGCCGCGTTCTTCAGCCGCAATCTAAATCCCCCGTTATTTCTGCCACGCCGGTCAATTCGAGCAACAGCTGTTCGGTCTCCCTGGCACACCTCTCCCAGGTCAGACTTCCGACTCTCTCGATCGCGTTCATGCTCATCGTGTTCCAGAGATCAGTGTCGCCAAGCAACTTTACAGCCTTCTCACCGAAAGCTACAACGTCACCGTACGGCACAAGGAATCCAGTCTTTCCATCGAGGACCGAATCCCTCAACCCCGGCCTGTCACTTGCCACTACGGGCACTCCACAGGCGTTTGCCTCCACCACAGTAAGCCCCCACCCCTCTTTGGGACTGGGATTGAAGAGCAGATGAGACCGGTTGATATATTCCACGATCTCCGTAGAACCCATATATCCGAGAAACTCGATCGAGTCTCCCAGTCCAAGCTGTGCAGCCTCCTTCTCAAGCTGCGGCCGATACGGCCCGTCTCCTATGATCGAAAGCCTGGCACCGGGCACTTTATCAGTCACAATCTTCATCGCCCTCATTGCTATTTCGACACTCTTGTATTTCCTGAGCCTGCCCAGATGGACTATCGTCGGCCTCGCAAATCTCTCGATGTCGAGATGCTTCCAGGTACCATGATCAAGCCCGCAGAGGACGACATCTATCCGGTCCCTGTCGATCCCTCTCGACGCAAGATCGTCCGCTGTACTCGGACTTATCACCATGAAACGGTTTTTCCTGAATACGGCCGGAATAAATCTTTCCATCAACAGTACGTATGTCCCTATCAGCCAGTTCGCTTCCCTGAACACTGTCGTACCGAAAAGATGCGGGATCACACCGACGACAGGAGTATCGGTAAAGAGAGGCATAAAGAACGGTAGCTTGTTAATATCCTCAAGAACGACATCATATCTGTTATTCTTCATATGCTTTCTGGCAAACATGGGAAGAACGAAATTCGCATCGTACCAGTGCCCGGCCCTCAGGATCCGGACCCCGTCGATTTCGTCCTGCCCCGAACAACCGGGGAATCCTGATGTGATCTCCGTCACTTCATGCCCCCATCGAGCCATATGCGAAAGGATCTCATGAATATGGACCTCGGCGCCTCCCGCTTCCGGATGTCTCATATCCCGCCAGTTTAGAGCAAGTACTTTCAAATGCAGATCCCTTATACCTTTCTGGCTATCGTTCCGATCACAACGGAAGTATGCAGCCCGAACCTCGTGGCCAGAAATCTTTCTCTTATACCCGTCAGGGCACGCCTCGATCCGGTGAATAGCTTCGGATACATCGGCAGAGTCATCCCAAACGGCATCAACCCTTTTCGAAGTATCCTGAACCAGATGGGCGGGTTGAGATATTCTCCATATGTCATGACGATCTCGTATGAGTTCTTTTTGAGCAGTCTTTCAAGCTCTCCGGGAGAAAATTCGGTCTCCCATCCGGCAAACCACTTGCCCATCGCTATGAAGATATGCTTCAAGGGCGTGTAATAGTGATACCGCTGGGGCACATCTACCAGAATATATCCACCTTTTTTCAGCACTCGGTGATGCTCCCTGATCATGTCGCCAGGATTGCGGAAATGTTCGAGAAGTCCTTGATGGAATACCAGGTCGAAAGTCCCTTCGGGGAATGGCAGGGCAAATGCATCGCCGCAGCATACGGAGACATCATCCTTCTGCGAAATCTGGCCCGAGATCATTCTAAGACTATCTGGAGAATAATCGAGAGATACGACCGAGGCACCTTTCCCGGCCATAAATATCCCGTCTCGTCCCGATCCGGCACCCACTTCCAGAATTTTTTTCCCGTCCAGGCCCTCAAGTCGTGAAAAATGTCGACTGACTCTTCCCTCGTTGTCGTATACCTCGGACAGTTCAGTCGACTTCTTCCAGAACTCGTTCCAATGCGTCTTTTCCGACACTCTGTTCGAACTCATCGGTGCCTCTCATATCGCCCCGGAGCGTCCGCCGGTAAAACACGACGGAAGCCCCTCTCCTGGCTGCTTCCGTCTCGCAATGACCGGATCCCGGGTTCAAAGACAATCTCTAATGGGTCCCGGGAGACAGTATTCCTGAAGACCCTTCCTCGAAGTATACACTAAAGGAGGGTGCAAGTATCCAATAAAACACAACCTTAACCAATTTTGCCCGGGTTCACGAACCCCCGTCTTCCCTGACTTCGCGAGCAAGCTTGTCAAGGATACCGTTCACGAATTTTCCAGCTTTGCTGGAGCTGAATTTGTGCGCGATCTCGATTGCCTCGTTAATGATCACGTTGACTGGGACTTCCTGGCAGTGTATCAGTTCAGCCAGCGCAATCCGAAGTATCATACGATCTATGATCGAGACTCTGTCAAACCGCCAGTTCTCCAGACTCTCAATGATCATTTTATCCAGCTCATCCTTCGATTCCGAGACATGGCGAACAATACGCCTGGCATACTCCTCCGCCTCCTCGGAAGGTTTCCTTCTCCCGAGCATGTCGACGAGTGCTTCCTCCCAGGCTTTGCCTGAGACTTCGGAAGCGTAAAGGGTCTGGAGAGCCGTTTCTCTGGCTTTTCTTCTGCGACTCATCTAACCCTCTATATCTTTCCACAGATTCGACATCTCGAGCGCAGATAGAGCTGCCTGCCACCCCTTGTTGCCAGCTTTGCTACCTGCCCTCTCAATCGCCTGTTCCTGAGTATCTGCCGTTATTATTCCGAAGGTGACGGGTTTCCCCGACTGGATGCCGATAGTCGACAGATCCTTGACCACCTGACCTGCCAGGATATCGAAATGAGGAGTCCCTCCCCTTATCAGGGTACCGAGACAGATGACTGCGTCAGAATCGCCTCCGGCCAGCTTCATAGCTACCTGGGGGATCTCAAAAGATCCAGGCACCCTGTACAGGGCTATATCACCTTCCGAGACACCGTGCCTCGTAAGGCAATCTATCGCCCCGCCTATCAGGCTTTCTGTCACAATCTCGTTAAATCTTCCGGCTACGATCGTAAAACGCAGCCCCTTACCTATCAGATGTCCAGCTTTTTCCACTGCCATACTTTCTCCTTTCGACAGCCATACAAAATATTCCTGTATTATCTCTATCCCAGATCACCGAAAAGATGGCCCAGTTTATCTCTCTTGGTGGAAAGATATCTCAGATTCCTTTTGTTCGGCTCTATCTCCAGTGGTAACCTTTCGACGATTTTCAACCCGTAGGCTTTCAGCCCGATTATCTTTTTGGGATTGTTGGTAAGTAGTCTGATCTTGTGCAGCCCCAGATCAGCCAGTATCTGCGCCCCCGTACCATAATCCCTCAGGTCAGCGGGAAATCCCAGTTCCTCATTCGCCTCCACTGTGTCGCGTCCCTTATCCTGAAGCTCATAGGCTTTGACTTTATTGACAAGCCCGATACCTCTGCCCTCCTGCTGGATATACAGAAGAACTCCGCTTTTTTCATCGGCGATCATCTTGAGCGCTGAATCGAGCTGATCCCCGCAATCGCAACGTAATGAATGGAAGACATCCCCGGTAAGGCACTGCGAATGCACTCGCACAAGTGAGGACTCATCGTTCCATGGCTCTCCCATTACCAGCGCGACACTCTCCGATCCATCTACCAGTCCCTCATAAGCAATGAGCCTGAACTCACCATACGCTGTCGGAAGGCTTGCCTCGGCACCTCGTCTTATGAGTTTTTCATTCCGTCTCCTGTACTCTATAAGGTCGGTGATCGTTATTATCTTCATCCCGTGTTTTTCTGCAAAAACTTCCAGTTGTGGCATTCGAGCCATAGACCCGTCCTCCGCCATTATCTCGCAAAGTAGCCCGCCGGGTTTGAGTCCTGAAAGCCTCGCTATGTCAACGGCCGCCTCCGTGTGTCCTGCCCGCCTGAGAACTCCGCTGTCGACAGCACGAAGAGGGAAAATATGACCCGGCCTTGCGAGATCCTCAGGCTTCGTTTCCGAATCGACCAGAACGCGCACAGTCTCGGCCCTGTCAAAAGCTGAGATACCAGTTGTAGTACCATGAACAGCATCGACCGATACGGTAAAGTTCGTGTTCAACCGCGCCGTATTTTCCTGCACCATCATTCCCAGCCTCAACTGGTCCAGTCTCTCACCCAACAGGGCTACACATATAAGGCCGCGTGCTTCTTTTACGATAAAATTAACGGCTTCCGCATCGACTTTTTCGGCGGCCATTATAATATCGCCCTCGTTCTCTCTACCCTCATCATCCACGACGATCACCATCCTGCCCTCGTGGATTTCTTTCAGTGCTTCTTCGATACTGCTGATACAGTTCACTTCTCCAATCCCTTCTTTTCAGTCCGCGTGGAGACGGACCGTTTATCGATTTGTCAATTTATCAACATATTTCGCGAGAATATCCACCTCTATATTGACATTGCTCCCGGGCCTCACGTTCCGGAGACATGTGTTTTCCATCGTATGGGGTATGATATAGACCTTGAAACTGTCTTTCGTCACATCGGGCCCCAGGGTCAGGCTTATACCATCTATAGCAACTGAACCCTTGGAAACAAGGAACCTGGTTATTTCGGGACTCACACCGATCTCTATGGAAAGAGGATCCCTGATAATGGTCCTTATTATTCCGGTTCCATCGATGTGCCCATTTACCAGATGTCCGCCCAACCTGTCACTCAGCATGAGTGCCCTCTCCAGGTTCACCTCCACACCCGGCCCCAGCCCACCAAGGTTGGTGACTCTCAGGGTCTCGGGGAGGACGTCACAGGCGAAGGTATCTTCGCGCAGCCATTTGATAGTCTGGCAGACTCCATTGACTGCTACACTGTCACCGTTCTTCAACCCGGTCAACGATGACTTGACGACGAGTTCCGCAGAAGTGGAACTTCTCTTCAGGTAAACGACCTTTCCAGTTTCTTCTATCAATCCGGTAAACATCTTCGTTCCTCCATAAGATCGTTCTCCGAAAGTAACAGCCTGTACCCGGTAATTCGTTCCCTGTCGTATATGGAAAGAACATCCTGGCCGATAGTCCTGCTACTTCCCAGAATGAGCCGGTCACCCTCACCATCAGGATACATGTCTGGTCCTGTCCAGTAGTCATTCGGGCCACCATCCAGAATCGGGGCATGGTAAACGATAAACCTGTCGAACAGGGCGCTACCTGCGACTGATGATGCGATCCTGCGTCCACCCTCGATCAGGACTGAAGAGATCTCGGCTGTTGAAACATGCTCTACCCATGCCTTCAGATCTATTCCGGTCCGATCTTCCGGCAGGAGTACCACCTCGACCCCATTGTCCTCAAACTCTTTTCTCATCTCCTCTGTTGCCCTTTCCGTACAGTAGAAGATCACCCTGTTCTCCCCGGGCTTCCACTGTACGGGAATGTCGGAAGAAAGTGATGAGTCAAACACCATACGGATCGGCGGGCCAGGAGCATCTCTGAAATATCGTCTGTCCAGCAAAGGCAGATCCGCCGCCAGGGTACCTGAACCCACCGCGATAGCTTCCATTGTCGTTCTCAGCCTGTGAACACTTTCCCTAGATTCATCTCCGGTAAACCAACCACCCTGCGGCACTGCAAGCCTTCCATCAAGTGTCATCGCAAGCTTCAGTACGATAAACGGTCTTCCTGTCATGGCCTTGTGCAGATATGGAAGGTTTAGTTCAACAGCTTCTTCATCCAGCACGCCTGTCTTGACATCGACCCCGTTCTCTCTCAAGATCCCGACACCTCTGCCCATCACCCGGGAGTCCGGATCCTTGATAGCGATAACGACACGTTCGATACCCGATTCCAGGATGGCATCTGTACACGGGGGTGTTTTTCCATGATGGCAACAAGGCTCAAGATTGATATAGAGTGTAGAGCCCCTGCTCCTGTCTCCAGCTGACCGTATCGCTTCAACCTCGGCGTGAGGGCCTCCAGCTTTTCCGTGAAATCCCTCACCCACTATTTCCCCTCCGGAGACTATTACAGCTCCGACAAGAGGATTGGGGAAAGTCCTGCCCAGCCCATTTGCAGCCAGGTCGAGAGTCCTTTTCATATATACAGTCTCGTCACTCAATGATATTCCGGTCCGGCGGCATTGGATAAGGGTTTTCGGGGATACGAAGGGACAAGGCACAAGCCCACCGAGGGCAAATGCCGCGCAGTTTAACCTTCTCCCATCCAGACTGTTACTGTCGGTACCGGAATTCCACCGGATCAGTGAACCTTTCGGTCCATTCGCGGACTTTTACCGCCGGGGGGGAATTACACCCCGCCCCGAAGGTCATGGGCCTTTTTCAAACCGGCCCGTGGTTGTATTATATCTGATTATGAGGCCTTGTCAAGGACGATAAGGTCTTTTACATCCGTGCCTAAAGTATTCTGAATCTGCCTACCAGCTGCTGAAGACTTTCGGCCATCTGGTCCAGCTCCTGTGCCTCGCGCATAGTCTCTTCGACACTGTTAGTCATACTCTCGGTTACGGTCAGATGTTCGCTGGCAGCATCGGCGATCTGCTGTATCATATCGCTGCTACCGGTAATCAGCTCTCTGATCTCACCAAGCGCGGAACCAGCTTCATTGGCAAAGCTTGACCCTTTCTGCACCTCATCCACATTCTCTTTCATCGAGGCGATCATCTGCCCCGAGTCTTCCTGAATTGTCGTGATCTTCGAAGAGATCTCTTTCGTCGCCTTTACAGTCCTCTCGGCCAGTTTTCTGATCTCGTCCGCGACGACCGAGAATCCCTTACCCTGCTCACCGGCTCTTGCCGCCTCGATAGCTGCGTTCAGCGCGAGCAGGTTGGTCTGGTCGGCGATCTCGTCAATAACATTGATGATCACATCGATCTCTCGCGAACTTCTCCCCAGTTCTTCCATCCTGTAAGCTGAATCTTCGATCTTCTGTGATATCCTGGTCATCCCTTCGACTGCTCTTTTCACCACATCTTCACCCTTTAACGCGGAATCCATCGCCTGCTTCGATCTTTTAGCGGCGGATATGGAATTCTGTGTGATCTGTCGTGTGTTGACACTAATCTCCTCTGTCGTTGTCGTCACATGCTGTGACGTGCTTGACAGCCTCGAGGAAGTATCGGCGACTTTTCTACTGGCATCGATCACCTGTTGAAGAGCGAGACTCATATCGTTGGCCATTATGTTGATCGAACTGGTAAGCTCACCTATCTCGTCATCACCTGTCACATCCATACGTGCGGTAAAATCGCCCAGAGCCAGGGTCTGTGCAAAATCCCTGAGCTTGAGTATCTGTTTTATCAGCGAATTGCCGATTATAAATGATAGAAGCATAAAGACTGCAGCCAGAAACCCCAGCGTTACCAGGCTGAACACTCTGTTGTCCCTGATCACTTTGTTGACCCTCCAATAGGACATCTCAAGTGCTATTATTCCGAGATATTTCCCATCCATTTTGACTGACCGGTAGATAAATAATCCTTCGTCCATCCTCTTGATGTAAATTTCCTCACCTTCCGGGATATCCTCTGTCGGTACTGTTCCCCTTTCCTGGCCCGCGTCAACACGCAGATTTGCTACGATCTCCTTCTCGGAATCATAGATCGTGATCGCTATGAATTCGTTCATTTCTTTTAGTGACTGAAGCGTCTCCATAGTAGCTTCATAATCGTTGAATTCGAGGCTGGCCGATATATTGAATGCGATAATTCGTGTAATATCGAGCATTTTCGTCTCGAGATCGTTGATCGTCATCTTCCTGTAATGAGCCTCTTCGTAAAAAGCGTTTATGACCGTGACAAGCATCACGACCAGGAATGTAGACATGATCAGGCGAGTCTTGATTGATTTGACTTGTAGAACTTTTTTCATCCATCTACCTCGCAAGATTAATAGTTTGTTTCAGTAATCTCTTCGGTAAAGGAATGAAATAGTTTAAGGAAAATTTTATATCAGGGAGAAAAGTTTCGTTGACGGAAATTGCTTTCCATCAAAGGAGAAGTGCTTCCACGAAGGAATTGTGATCGAACGGTTCTATATCTTCCACTCCTTCACCCGTACCGGCATAAAGGACCGGAACCCCCAGATTCTTCTGCACAGGGATCACAATACCCCCTTTGGCTGTACTGTCAAGCTTTGTAAGGACCAGTCCGGTCACCGGAAGATCCCTGACAAACACCTCTGCCTGCCTGAAGCTGTTCTGGCCGAAGTTTGCATCGAGAACAAGCCACGCTTCTATGGCTATTCCCTCGATCTTTCCTGAAAGTACCCTGAATATCTTTCTGAGTTCTTCCATCAGATTCGCTTTGGTATGAAGCCGGCCAGCGGTATCCACGATCACTATATCGACACCCTTCGCCTTCGCTGAACTCACAGCATCGAAGGCTACAGCAGCGGGATCCGAGCCCATCTTCTGCCTCACCACCGAAACGCCCGTCTTCTCCGCCCATAGTTCAAGTTGATCGATGGCAGCAGCCCTGAATGTATCACAAGCAGCGAGCAATACACTTTTTCCTTCAGCCTTGAAAAGTCCGGAAAGTTTGCCGATAGTCGAAGTCTTTCCGACGCCGTTCACCCCTACGATCACAATCACCCTCGGAACACCATCGGGCTCCTTATAGGGAGGAATCTCATCCATCACTCCCAGCAGTTCATCTGAAACAAGCGAGATAAAGTCCGGGTCCGGGCCCGATCCCGAACAGAGCCTCTCCCTGACTTTTTCGATGATCCTCTCCGTTGTATCGACTCCGATATCCGCGGAAAAAAGAAGGGCCTCAAGCTCCTCGATATCATCTTCATCAAGTCTTCCACTGGAGAATATCTTTTGAAGTGGGCCAAAAAGGCGATCCCTGGTCTTCTTCAGACCTCTGAAAAGGCGCTTCAATCTCTCACCGCTTCCTAATTCGATGTTACAGGCACAGCTATCGACTCATTTTCCGAAGTGTTGCGGCTTTCCATTACTTCCTCGATTTCGGTCAGGTTGACCGATACTATCTTCGAAACACCTTTCTCCTGCATCGTCACTCCGAAGAGAGAATCGGCAGCTTCCATAGTCCGCTTATTATGCGTGATTATTACGAATTGCGTCTCTTCCGAGAATTTCTTGAGCATTCTGACAAACCTCTCGACATTGGCATCGTCCAGAGGCGCATCGACTTCGTCGAAGATACAGAACGGACTCGGCTTTGCCTTGTACAGTGCGAACAGAAGTGATATCGCCGTCAGGGCTCTTTCGCCTCCAGACAGCAGAGATATATCCTGCAAACGTTTGCCCTTCGGCCTTGCCGAGATTATGATATCAGCCTCAAGAGGATCGCTGCTTTCCCCCAGGCTCAATGAAGCTTCGCCCCCCTCAAACAATACTTCGAATATCTGTGCGAAATGCCCCTTCACTATCTCGAAAGTCTCGACAAAAAGCTTCCTTGCTCTCTTGTTGATCTTCATTATAGCCTGTTCAAGTTCTTCTTTTGCCTGAACGAGGTCTTCCTTCTGACTTACTAGAAAATCAAGACGCTCTTTCTTTTCGTCGTATTCCTCTATGGCTGCAAGGTTCACGGGGCCCAGGCTACCCAGTTTTCTTTTCTCACTCTCGAGCATGTCGGGAGTGACCGCCTTCTCTTCCTCTGTCAGGGGTATCTCGACACCTTCCAGATAGCAGTCCAGGTCCTCGTTGTACAGTTCCCGGGCCTTCTCGACTGTTTCGGACATCCTCGTATCTATATTTGAAAGTCTTATCTTTACATCGTTGATCCTGGTGAAGATCCTTTCCCTGGCCAGTTGCCTCTCCCTGAGGTCCTTCTCCATACTATTTATCACCGAGCGCTTCTCTTCAAGCAGGCCTGTCAGTTCATCTATCTCCTGCTGAAATTCATTCTCCTGACGGACATGTTCGCCGACGATCGATCTTTCCTCCTCTATATTGACAAGAAGGTTCGAAGATTCTTCCCTTGATGCCTCGATCTCTCCAGTCCGCTGCTCAGTGATCGTCTGGAACTGCTTCGTCATCTCTTCCAGACCCTTTATCTCTTCCCTGTGCCTGTCCAGGATACCCTGCAGAGAGGCAAGGTCGACTTTCTTTTCGGTCAAAGAGCTCTCGTGTCTGGCTTTCTCGGCCAGCAGGGTGGAGAGTTCACCCTCCAGAGTTGTAACCATGGACACATCGCCCGTATTCTGATGCATAGCAAGAGTAAGTCTGGCTTCCTCCAGCTTCGAAAGCGTTTCAACGCGGGAGTTCTCGATCTCATCCATCGATTTCATGAGAAGGGAGCACTTCTCCTTTTTCATTATGTAATCGCGCTCGACTTCCCTCATCTTCTCCCTGCTGTCAGCCACTTCATTCCTTGCCGTGACTATATCTGAATCAAGTTCGGAAACCTTTCTCCGAAGTTCCTCTTTCTCTCTCTTTTCCCTTTCGCATCCAGCTTCTTCCTCCGAAGCATCCCTTTTGAGAGATACTATATTCTCCTTCATCTTCTCAATCTCTTCACCCCTTCCAAGTAAAGAGACTTCTTCTTCACCCGGAGAACCACAGAAATATATACCTTTTCCCTTGCAGAAATATATTCCGGTCACAGTGACAGCATCGAACACATTTCCAGCTTCCGAACTTATAAAGGAGATAGCGCTTTCTGGATCTTCGAATACAAGAGTCGTACCGAGGAGTGCATCGATCATTTCCCTCTTTGCGGCGTCTATCTCGATGAGAGAACTCAACCTGCCGACCAGACCCTGAACATCCGCAGGAACATCGTTCTGCCCGGCACGGTCCATCTCCTCGACGAACAGCCTTACCCCACCCAGCTTCTTGGATGAGAGCTCCTCGATCAGGCCCATCGCTCCAGCCATACTGTCCACCACTACTCCGTCCGTCATTCCTCCCAGCACAGATTCGAGAGCTGGTCTGTAAATATCGTCGATCTTCATGATCTCGGCCAACGGCCCCCTGACATGATCGTCACTTTTTTTCAGGATATAGCGGGCTCCACCGGGGAACCCTTCGAAATTCTCCTTCATCCTGCTGTACAGGTCATGCCTGCTTCTCAACCGGGCCAGTTCTGTATTCATCTCCGCCAGGGACCTTTCCCTCGTGGAAAGAGATTCTCCGACAGATTCGATCCTGGATGTGGATTCTTCACGCGCCTTCTCCAGCATATTGAGTCTTTCCTGCTGGTCAGACAGGGTGGATTCCCTTTCCCCCTTGAGGCCTGCCAGATCCGCGATCTCGATTTCGAGACTCAATATACGTTCCCTCATCTGCAAGGACCTCTCATCGAGCTCCTTCAAAACCGCCTCGAAATGATCCTGGCTGCTCTTGACCCTGACCTGATCCTGAAGAAAATCGAGTTGTGTCTGTTTAAGATCGATCAACTCGGACTGTATCCTCTCGATCCGCACCGATATTTCCTCAAATCTTCCTCCAAGGCTTTTTATCTCTTCGCGTTCCAGGGCGATCTTCTCGGATGTGACATCCTCCTCCACCCTTGCTCCACTTATCCTGCCGGTGATCTTCCCGATGCGGACACCGGCCTCCTCGATCTCGTGGAGGGCCCGTTTGATCCTTCTTTCCGCTTCACCCTTACGCTCGGTATACTGAATGATCTTTTCCTCGGAAGTCTGTATCCGCCTCCGCACTTCGTACCTGCGGTTCTGAAGGTCCGTGTTCCGCTGTTCATTTTCGATCAGCTTGAGCTTCGCATCCTCCACTCTTTTCTGATTCTCACCCAGCGAATCATCATCCTGCCTGGAGATATCCATAGACTCTGACAGATCCTCCCCAGCCACCCTCTTTTCAGATAGAAGGCCCGAAAGGGTAGACCTGAGCCTTATCATACTCCACTGCCTGATCCTTTCACTGAGCGTCTTGTAACGCCTCGTCTTGCCTACCTGGTACTTGAGCGAGCGTACATTCTTGTCCAGCTCGTCGAGAATATCGTCCAGCCGGAGAAGATCAGCTTCCGTCAGTTTGAGTTTTCTTTTCGCCTCTTCCCTTCTCATCCTGTATTTGACTATACCCGAGGCTTCCTCGAACATGTTCCGCCGTTCACCGTGAGCATCGTTCAGGACATACTCTATCATCTCCTGCTCGATCACGGCGTATGAGTGGCTGCCTGTACCCGTATCGGCAAAAAGCTCCCTGATATCCTTGAGCCTGCACGGAGTCTTGTTGATGAAATACTCGCTTATACCGGAACGATATACTTTCCTCGTTATTGTGATCTCCGAATAGTCCACCGGGAAATAGCCCTTCTCGTTACTGATCGTCATATTGACAACCGCATAACCCAGGGGTTTGTGTATCTGTGTCCCGTTGAATATGACGTTTTCCATTTTGCTGCTTCTCAGCTGCCGGGCGCTCTGTTCACCGAGGACCCACCTGACTGCATCGACAACATTCGTCTTTCCGCATCCGTTCGGTCCGAGTATGGCCGTCACGCCATCACGAAAATCCAGACTCACGGGGGACATGAAAGATTTAAACCCAACCAGCTCAAGCCTCGATAGACTCACCCTCTTCTACCTCCACTAAGAATACTTCGTTTTAATATTTCAATGTCACTACTCTGGTGTATGCGATACGCCTCAATTCTCCCAACTGCACTCTGACCGCATCGGCTTCTTCCCTGTTATCAAACTCTCCGACATAGACCCTGTACCATGCCTTCCCCTTCACATCCACTTCCTTGACGCTTACCTCATATCCATTATCCTCAAGATAATCAGTCTCCGCGCCGGCTCTCGACATATCCTTGAATGAAGCGACATGAATGGTGTAATACGAACCCGCAGGCGCGGGAGTCCGGATCTCAGGCGCCGGTTCTTCATCGATGTCTGTATCCCCGGTTTCTTCCACATCTGTTACCTGGCGGTCGGTTCCCGGTCCGGGAGTGACCTCAGCCTCTTCACCTGGGATTTTTCCCTCGACCGACTCCTGACCTGTGGCGCCATTTTCTTCAGGACCGGCTTCCGCAGTATCCGATCCTCCGGTCCGTGACGCCATCTCGCGAGCATCCTGTTGTTTCTGCACAAGCGCAGTCATCTTACCTGATCCTTCTTGCTCCTGAGTGGACCTCTCAAGCATGACCCACCAGATAATAAAAGCCACGATTACGACCGGAATACCGATCGCAAACAACCTTGGCAGACTTATCCTGCCCCGGCCGCTTTTCTTTATCGAATCGATCTCCTCCGATTTCTCCAGAAATGCCGCTTCCTGACCTTCATCCTCTTCTATCGTCTCCTGTATCTCAGATTCAGGATCGAGATCCAGGACATCCTCATCATCGCCTTCGATCTCAGAAACGGGGGAAGCTTCCTCCTGGTCCTCTTTGGCTGGTGCCTTTCCCATACGGCTGCAGAAACAGATAAGATCGACCTTTGACGCGTGCTCACCAGTGTCGGAAATCCTCTTTTCGAGACCACCCTCTTCCAGATCGTCAATCCTGCAACATAGAAGAATACTATCCGCCATTCCGATCAGCGGATTGATGGCTTCGTCCTCTGCGTAGAGGGTCGAACAATAGATGATCACATCGGCTTTTCCTGCCAGAAATTCACGGACTTTCGAAAATTCCTTCAAGGCAAAGGGAATCGTCCTGGACACAGGAAATGACCCTGGCCCAGTCACATTAACGTTATCTATACCGGTAGCCTTCATCACCGATTTCAGGGAACTGCCGTACAGAAGAAGATCCAGAAATCCGTGATCCTCGATATTCCTGATCAGTCCGCTCAGGCCCGGGACCAGGAAATCACAGTCCACAATAAGAACCTTTTTTCCGTGTTTCGCGATGTTATGAGCCACTTGGAGTACTGTAAAATCTCTCGAGATCCTCTCCTCGCCGACTGAAAGAGCCAGCAGAGAGAATCCGCCGCTATCCTTCAGTTTCTTCTCGAAACCCGAACTGACAGCGTTGAAATGTTCAAGGTCGCGCGAAGAAGAGAAATCGCCTTCCTCCATGAAAGTAAGCATCTCCGATTCATCGAGGAATATGGAGAATCCTTCTCCACCAAAACCCTTCCTGGGGTCTTCATCCGGGAAACATTTACCTTCATCACCCATGCTCATTATTCCTTCCCTGAGATTCTATTTATTCCCTCTTCGAGGCTGTCCAGAAGGATCTGTTCCTCGTCTTCCGCGACTGTCCTCATATCAAGATATACGCTTTCTTCTTTGATCCGAACGAATACAGCAGGATCCATGATCCTCATCCTGGAAGCCAGATCGGATGCCCGGCTTCTCCCGGTCCGAATCTCCACAAGGACGGTCGGTAGAGGATCGAGAGGGAAACTACCTCCACCGATCGAGGACTCACCCTCGACAAGCTCGATCTCCACACTCTCTCCAGTCCTTTCCCTGAGTGCCGACGAGAAAACCTCCGCCCTTTGCGCGATCTCAGCACTGGTCGTCATTATCAAATTCAGCGTGGGGATCATAGTGGTCTCTCCCCGCCAATATCTCACCAGAACGGC